>CAYVUF010000005.1:0-25041 GCA_964454605.1 uncultured Bacteroides sp. | reverse complement strand
TCACTGAATGCAACATTAAAGATAAACTTGGAATCAAACAACCCCTGTACTTCATCCAAAATTTCTTTTCGAATCTGTTCCTGATTTACTTTTGCTTCTTCCATTGTGTATTTTGCAAATACAGTATTGACTTTATCTTTAATCAGACTTTCCTGACCAGATAAGTCAGAGCCATAGGTTCCATAACCTTCATCTTTTGTGTTGATGGAAAAGCTTGCAGATACCAATGCAAAATGACTCTTTCCATCTTCCCCTGTCTGTAACGGAATCGTCATGGATTCTGCGATATCATAAACAACGATATCCTCCATCGGTATTACTTTTTCTACATCCCCATCTCCCGCAGCCGCTGTCAGCTCCAAATCCATTGCTGTTGCAATGTTGTCTACTAAAGCTGCTGTTTTTCTTGATGCACTTGTCACACTGAACATCATAATAGCTGTTAACACAATATTCACTACTAACAATGCCAGTATAATAATGGAAATTAGATTCTTCTTCATTATTAAGCCCTTCTCTCCTTATATATTAGTAAGAACTCAGCGAGTTGTAAATTTTAATTTCAACACGTCTGTTCTTCGTTCTTCCCTCTGCTGTCGCATTATCCGCAATCGGCACATACTCACCACGACCGGTATGTTTTATCACTGCCGGGTCAAGATTGGTTGTTTCTATCAAATAATTAAAAACTGACATAGCACGTCCGGAACTAAGTTCATCATTATTAGAATACTTTGCTCCTGACATAGGCACATTATCGGTATGTCCTTCAATTTCGATACCATTTTGTGCATAACTTTCCAGTATCGCACCAACCTGATTAAGAACCGGTATTGCATCCTCTTTCAGTTGTGTACTTCCCGAATCAAAAAGTAAAGACCCTTTCAAGGTCAACTGTACATACTGTGCGGTAAAATCAATATCAATCTCTTTCCCAAGATTCTGCTCTTCAATTGCTTCCTCTATCTGTTCCGCCATTTTCTCAGACTCTTCTACCTGAGCCTCTTCCATTTTCTCCTGGGCAGATGCCAAATCTTCTGAAACAACCTCTCCATCAGCCATTTTACCTGTACTATTGATAAATTCATCCAGTTCATTCAACTGACTAACACCATTGCTGATAAGGATACCATCCCCAATCGCTGTCGCTCCTGCGCTGAAAATACTGAATGTCTGGTTGAAGGATGCTGCCATCGCCTCAAACTTCTGGGCATCAACCGTTGACATAGAGAACAGCAAAACGAAAAAGCAAAGCAACAGGTTCATTAAGTCAGCAAACGTCGACTGCCACGCCGGTGCGCCCGGTTTTACTTCATCCGGTTTGCGTTTCTTAGCCATCTACTTCACCCATACCTTCCTCAGCATTGCTTCCTCTATCCTTCGGTGCTAAGAAGGATTTCAATTTTTCTTCTATAACACGCGGGTTTTCACCTGCCTGAATAGATAGAAGTCCTTCAATTTCAATTTCTTTCATCATCATTTCATCTGCGTTCTTGCTCTTTAACTTCGATGCTACCGGAGCACAAATCCAGTTAGCAAGCAAGGAACCATACAAAGTAGTAATCAAGGCAACCGCCATGGAAGGACCGATAGAAGATGGGTCATCCATATCCTGCAACATGTTAATAAGACCAATCAGTGTACCAATCATACCCCATGCAGGACCCATGGCACCTAAATCGTCCCAGAAACCAATCTTAGACTTATGTCTATCTTCCATGCTGACTAACTCTGTTTCCATGATAGCACGTACCAGTTCAGGGTCAGTACCATCGACTACTAACAAAATACCCTTCTGTAAAAAAGGATCATCTATATCTCCTGCAGCTTCTTCCAAAGAAAGCAGACCTTCCTTACGTGCCACATTGGACAAATCAATAATTTTCTGAATTGTTTCAGGAATATTCATATCAGACACTTTAAAAATCAAACCGATACTCTTAAGACCACCGAAAAAGTTTTCTAATGTATAACTTGCCAGAATACAGCAAAACGCACCACCGAATGTAATCAATGCCGACGGAACATCGACGAAACGTAACAAAGCTGATACATCATTTCCCCAGAGAATACCAAAGATAACCAATACAAAACATATTACTAATCCCAAAATTGATGCTATATCCATGAATATCACCTGTTTTTACACTAATCTGCAAAAATATCCTTTCTATACGATTTTACTAAATTTTTTATCTCTTGTCTACTTTCTTTTACAATTATTTTCCTGCCTGTTGTAAAAGAAAGTACTGTATCCGGAGTTTCTTCTACAAGTTCCAGTAAATCAGGATTTACAAGTACTTTATTCCCACTTATCTTGGTTACTTCAATCACTCAAACCACCATGCCTTCTAACTATTTTAACACACACACAGGAAAAGAGGAACCCGAAAGTTCCTCTTTTTCAATTAAGAATTCCTGTTAATACTATCTCTTTAAGTTAACAAGTTCTTCCAACATACTATCAGAGGTTGTAATAATTCGGCTATTTGCCTGGAAACCACGCTGTGTTGTAATCATTTCTGTAAACTCAGAAGACAAATCAACATTACTCATTTCCAGAACTCCAGATGTCATGTAACCATCGCCTGATGTAATATCCTGTCCAACTCCATCAAATTCGCCGGAGTTAGCTGTTGCGGAATAAAGGTTATCGCCCTGTTTTGACAAGCCGGAAGCATTTGCAAAACTTGCTACCGCAATCTGTCCAAGCAGTTTGGTCTGTCCGTTATCATAAGAAGCTGTAATTCTACCGTCCTGACCAACTTCGATGCCTATCATTTCTCCAAGTTTTCTACCGGTATTATAACCTTCGATATCACCATTGGTTGCACCAATTGTTGAAGTTCCTCCATTGTTGTACATATTTGACAGAGAGAAATCAATATCAATATCAGAGAAATTCGTTAAGCTGATTGTTTCACCAGTCTTGGAAGTTGCCGCTGTCTTAAAGGACATTGCAACACTGTCGTTGTTAACGGTACCTACATATTTGAATTTACCATTTTCAGTATCATATACCAGACTATTGCCTGTCTGTGTTACCGTTTTAATAATCTGCGCAGACAAACCATCCTGAGAAGTAAAGTCAATCTGATAGGTTGTATCATCAGTATTTTCCAGACCAAAGGCTTCTAAGGCTGTAATCTCAGATTTAAAGGATTTGGCATCTGCAATCACAGAATCCTTTGTCGCTTCAAACTGCTGTGTAAAGTCAATTTTCAAGTTTCCATCCGCATCTACGGTAGGTGTTCCATCAATACCTGTAACATTTAAACTGGAAAGAGCATCTGCCCAGTTTGTTACCTCTTTACCTTTTACGGGGTCCTGACCTGGGTCTGCATCGTTATAATAATATTTATTATTACCTGCTCCATCGCTTTCAAAAATCAGGTTGAATGGTGCACCTTCCAGAGTTGTTTTATTTAACGTAACAGTACCCTTTACATTAACCTGTGCTCCAGTTGTTACATTGCTGCCAACCGCATCTGCAATTTCCCAGGTATCTGCCAACTTAATCATGGAGTTATCACTAAATCCCTTCAGTACTTCTTCCCCAGATAATACCTGTGAATATTTTGGTGGTGTTGCATTTGCATCACAGGTAACATTCTTCAATGCAGTATACAGAGATTCGGAAGTGGTTACTGTGGTTTCCCCAAAACTTGCAATATCATTGATACTGTTTAAGTTGAATTTTTTTACAAGGGAATCCCCTTCTGAATCCAGAATATCATCCAGGCGTACCTTGTAGTTGCCTTCTTCATCTGTTGTATGAATGCTGAATTTTGCAGTATATTTGTAACCCAGCTTATCGAAAAAGTTCAATGTAATTACTCTTCCGGAAGAACTGTTTGCATTGGTATCATATTTATCCAGAATACCGGAAACATATGCTGCACTGGTAGCCTCTGGCGGATAGGTAAGGTTTTCTGCACTCATAACTCTAAGTGCGGATACCGTATCCGGAACAATTTCACCTGTTTCTTTATCTGTCTGCCATCCCATAACGGTATAACCAGTAGAAGACATAACCAGATTACCTGCACCATCCACAGTGAAAGAACCATCTCTGGTGAAGAAGTTCTCAGAACCATTGCTTACTACGAAGAAAGATTCGCCTGTAATCATAATATCAAATGGATTATTTGTAGACTGTGCGGAACCCTGTGTTGTAATGGCTGTGGAAATCGCACCTGCCTTAGAACCAAGACCAATCTGTCTTGCATTGATACCACCACGTCCTGTTGCTGCATTTGCACCGGATGCTGACTGTGTTGTCTGGTATAACAAATCACTAAATACCATAGACTGTGATTTATAAGATGTTGTATTTACGTTTGCGATATTGTTACCAATAACGTCCATTCTTGTCTGGTGTACCTTCAAACCTGCAACACCAGAGAACAATGATCTCATCATAATGAATGACCTCCTTAAATTGTGACAAACCGTTTCGTTCCTTCTGTCAGTCGGGAACAAAAGCCTCCCTAAGGTCCGGCTACATAATAACGGCTCCGTCAATATTTGTAAAAACATTTTCGTCTGCTTCTGTCTGATTCATTGCTGTGATAACCGTATTATTCGGTACATTCACGATAAAAGCAAGTGAATCAACAATCACCAACGACTCATGAATTCCTTTCTCACCGGCTTTGGCTGTCCCCTGGTTCAGGCGTTCCACCTGTTCCTTTGTCAGCTCGATATTTCTATCCACCAGTCTGTTTGCGGCATGCTTCGAGAATTTCACTTCTGTTTCTGAGGGTTCTTCCGTCTTCTGCGTTAATATATCCTGAAAACGAAGTCCGCTCTGGGTAACATTGCTCTGCACCTGCCGGTTCTGATTCAGATATCTGTCCTGTAACTGTTCCAGGGAAAGGAATTGACTATTCTGAATCTTCATATTCATTCTCCTCCTTGAGATAAACACGCATCCTTACTCTGTCTTTTCTGTTCCTTCTGTTTTGTCTGCTGCATCTGTATCTTCCTTGGAATCTGTTTTAGAGTCTTCCTTAGAACCTTCTGTGCTGCCGGTTTCACCCTTGTTTTCTTCTGCGGCTTTCTTCAGTTCATCCATTCTTGCCACATACTTTTCAAGACCTTTAACATAATCATCCGAAATAAATTTCTTGGAATAATCAGACATCTTATCATAGGTTTCTTTTAACTTCGTAACCTTTGCCTCGTCCTCTATGGTTAACATACCGATATTCGGAAGTTTGTTATAAGCGTTAATCCATTCTCCTGCTACCTGATAAGATTCCAGATATTCTGGGTCAGCTACGGTATCCAGACTATCCATGGAATAAAGCTCTCCATTGATGGAAAGGTACGCTTTGTTGTTTTCATAAACAACGTAGTCCACATTACCCTGTGTTGTTGTTGTATTGCCAGAACTATCTGTTACTTTCACGACAACTGTCTGTCCAACTAACGAGGATGCTCTTGCCAGTTCCAGAGAAGCACTCATGTTCTGCATCTGCTCTAATTCTGAGAAGGTTGCATACTGTGAAATATATTCTGTATTGGAAGTTGGTTCCAACGGGTCCTGATATTTCATCTGTGCTACCAAAAGCTGTAAAAACTGGTCTTTATCTACTGTGGAATTGTTTTTGGATGAATTTGCACCCTGCGCAATGGATGCTGCTGAGGTGGATTCCACCAGTTTTCCATCTTCTACAATTGCTACTGCCATATCTGCTCCTTTTCTCCTGCGAATTTATGTCACTCACAGGTTTTCTTATGCTGTGTAATCAACCGTATTACCACTTCTTGCCATCATATCTGCTGCGATTTTGTCTGAATCATCCATATCTTCCGGTAATTCTTCCAAATCCAGTTCATTCAGATTGATTCTTCTGTGGTTTTTCTTGCTGCCCTGCTGCTGTTCTTCTCCTGCTTCTTTTTCATTGCCAGAAAAACTCTGCTGCGCTTCATAATTTGCTACGGTAACTTCCACTGCATCTACTTTAATGCCCTGCTCGGTAAACTGTTCCTTCAACTGAACCAACTGGCTCTCAATCGCTGCTCTCACAACTTCATTCTGGGCTGTGAACTGTGCTGTGATTGCCCCATCTTTGGATGCAATCTGTACATGTACATTACCAAGACTTGCCGGGTGAAGCTGCAATTCCATTTCCTGAACATCACTCTTAAGATTGATTTTCATATAATCCATAATCTGATTCATGATGTCCTCTGTTCTTGCAAAATGTTCCATAATCGGCTGTTCCTGCGTTACCTGATTCAAGTCCACCTGCTGGGTCGGCATCTGCATTGTCATGTTTCCTGCTGCATTGCCTTCTCCTTTTCCAGAAGCATTTTTCTCACCAGCTTTGGCATCCTGCTGCATATCCGCTTTGGATACACCAGTTACATTTTCTGTTGCAGTCTGCTCACCACTTGCATCATCAACGGTAACTTTAACCTGTACGGTTTCACCGTCTTTTTGTACCGTTACGGAATAATCTTTCATTCCTTCCAGGGAAACATCATCCCCATTGTCCTGTGCTGCCAGAAGCTCTTCCGCCATTGCTGCGCCTTCTGCTATGTCATCTACCACCGACATATCTGCAATCAGTGCATTCAAATCTTCTTCTGTCAGTGAAAGCTCTGTCTGCAAGGTTTCCAGACTATCTTCCAGAACCGATAACAGATTTTTGAAGTGGGCATATAATTCCCCATCTGTCACGATTGCGAATGGGTCGCTATTACCGGATAATTCTACCAGAAGCTGTTTCATGTTTTCTGGATTTAATAATGCTGCTGCATTTAATCCAAGTGCTTCCATTACTTTCTCAACTTCTTCCGGTGTTACTTCCATTTCCTCAGCAATTTCTTCCACCAGTTTCTCACCGGCTTCTTTGACTGCTTCTTCCTGGCTTTCCGAAACTTCCTTGTCAACGGTTTCACCTTTGGTCTGTTTTGCAACGTCCTTCTCCGTTTTCACAGGTTCTTTGGTTTCTGTCACCTTGTCTGTGGTGCTCTGCTTGGAATAATCCGCAGATACTCCGGCTGTCATGGACTTGCTGCTTACCGCTACACTAAACTGCTCGTCTAACTGATTGCTCAGCTTGTTGTTCAGTCTGTTCATAACGGTGTCAAAGCTGTCCTGCATTCCTTCCAACTGTTTGTTCAAAACAGCATTCTGTGTAGTGGTCGGATTCGTAGGACTAATCAGTGCATTTACGTTATTGCTAACCGGTATGCCTGCCATTTTCCATCCTCCTTTCTTTCTCTTTATTTCTGCCTTCCGGCATTTATATAAAGTGTAGTTTCCTACACAATATATATCGTAAAAATCCGTATTTTCTTTAAGATTCCGGATCCATTATTCTGGTCAGTCTGGCTGCAATTTCCGAATCCATAACTCCCAGTATCTTACCTCTGTCTTCTGCACTCATCAGATTTAAGATTTTGGCCGCCAAATCCAAATCATCTGTCATAGCTTCAAAAATAGCTGCTGCTTCCTTCGGTTTCATTTCCGAATAAGCCTGTGCATAATTTTCCAGTTCTTCGTCTTCTTCTAACTGTTCCACAACCTGTTTATACAGAGCTTCCGCAGTCGCCGGATCCATCATTTCATAATATTTCTGATACTCTTCCGGTCCCGGACCTTTCTCTGCATATACAACTTCTTCATAAAATTCTGTCTTAATACGTTCAAATTCTACCTGACTGTCTTCAAAAGTCTGCAGACGTTCGATTTCAGCATAAAGCTCATCCAGTTTCTCTGAGTCCATGTTGCTGTCAGACTGCATCTGCTCAATTTCAAGCTCCAATTCCTTGATATAATCCACAGCCTCACGCAGACTGGTATAACCGCCATAAGATTCTTCATCATCCGTAGAAACAACCGATTCTGACGGAAGAATCTTGTTCACCACCGGAACATCTTTCATAACAGGTGCCAGCACATTCGAACCAAAACCGCCAACATCCAGTTTTATCAGAAGACAAAGAATTGCCACCCAGATAATTACAATAACAACAGTTACCAGAAAAACAGACACACCGCCTGCCTCTTCGTCCTCACTAAGCTGAGCCTCCTGTACGGAAATCTCCTTAGCGCGCTGTTTGGCTTCTTTTCGTTGTGCCTTCTGTTCCTCTTTGATTTTTTTGCGTTCTTCTTTTAATCTTTTTTTCTCCGCCTTGGTATCTACTACCTCGTCAAAAACTTCTGCCATTCTTTTTATCCTCTTTTTTGTCCATAGGTATAGCTTGTCAGCTCATCTACTTCTTTGCTTTCGTTGGCGTTTTCATCCCTCATAAACTGCTCAAACGCCTTTTCCCGCAGTTTTTCATGGGTTTTGCGTTCCATCATGACTTCTTTCAGCTTCTCACGTGCCGCTTCTACTTCTTCTTCCGCTTTCCGCACCTGCTCCATCTGGGAAGCAATAAATTCTTCGATACGCGCCATTGCATACTCATTGTCACGCAGTTCACGCACATTCAAAGAGTTCATCCGAATCTGTCTTGCTTCTTCCAGATAACTTTCCTTTCTCTGGTAAAGCTGCTCCAAACGTTCCTGTTCTTCCAGAAGTCTTCCCTGTGCCTGTCCAAACTCCATTTTTGCCTGGGTTTCCATCTTCCTCTTGATATCCAGAATACTTTGCATTCTGTAACGGAACTTTGCCATGCCGGTTACGCCTTTCTGCACGCATTTTATTCTTCAAATAATGCTTTTAACAATTCTAATTCCTGCTCGTAATCGAACTTACTGTCTACATCCTGCATCAGATATTCGTTTACTGCATCAATTTTCTCTATGGCATAATCAATATTGGGATTGCTTCCATTCTTATAAGCACCGATATTGATTAAATCTTCTGCTTCATTATAAGTTGCCAGTACATTTTTCAGCTTGCCGGCTATGATTTTATGCTCCTTCGGAACAATCTGGCTCATACAACGGGAAATACTCTGCAAAACATCAATTGCCGGATAATGATTTTTATGTACCAGTTTACGACTAAGCATAATATGCCCATCCAGAATACTTCTTGCGGTATCCGTAATCGGCTCATTGAAATCATCACCATCTACCAATACCGTATATAGACCTGTAATAGATCCCTTGTCAGAACGTCCTGCTCTTTCTAACAGCTTCGGCATTTCCGAATACACACTTGGCGGATATCCTCTGGATACCGGCGGCTCTCCGCTGGCAAGTCCAATCTCTCTCTGCGCCATGGAAAAACGTGTCAAAGAGTCCATCATCAGCAGGACATCCCTGCCCTGGTCGCGAAAATATTCTGCGATTGCAGTTGCTGTCTGCGCTGCTTTCTTACGTTCCAGTGCGGATTTGTCCGATGTGGCAACTACCACCACGGAACGTTTCATACCTTCTGGTCCCAAATCTCGTTCTATAAATTCACGTACTTCCCTGCCTCGCTCACCAATCAGGGCAATGACGTTGATATCTGCTTTTGTGTTGCGTGCAAACATACCCATCAGCGTAGATTTTCCTACACCTGAACCGGCAAAAATACCAATTCTCTGACCTTTTCCAACTGTCATCAATCCATCTACCGCTTTGACTCCCAGCGGAAGAACTTCATCGATAATCTCCCTGCTCATAGCCTCCGGCGGTGCTGCCTCAATGGGACAACTGACACCCTGCATCACAAAATCCGGCTGATTGCTTCTTCCCAGTCCGTCCACAACCTGTCCAAGCAACGCATCACTAACCTGTACAGACAGCGGTTCCTGCGTATTCTCCACAATACAGCCGATGCCGATACCCTCTGTATTTTCATAAGGCATCAGCAATGTTTTTCTTTCTTTAAAACCAACGACTTCCGACATAATCGGTGGTAATTCCTTGTCTGCCGGATAAATGCGGCACAAATCCCCCAATTTTGCAGTCGGTCCTGCGGATTCAATGGTAAGTCCTACCACGTTTTCCACACGTCCCATGCTTTTAAAAAAAGTATCATCTGCAATTTTACTATATTTGTTAAAATTAACCATCATATCTTTGTATCACTCGCATTTTTCAAATGACAATACTTTCAGTCTGTTGGTTAATGCTTCTAATTGTGTACCAAGACCACAATCAAAAATACCGCCGTCCGTTTCAATCATACACTCGTTCTTACGTAAGGTAACATCTTCTATGATTTCAACCACACCGCGGCCATTTACCGCACCTTCAGCCAATGTCTTTTTCTGCATACTCACATAAGGATAATCTTCCTTCGAAACATGCACGATAAAAGTCCTGCTACTTTCTACTTTACGCAAAGTCGTTTCAATCAAATGCACCAGGATATTTCTATCATTCTGTAATTCCACCTGGAAAATATGATTATAAATAGCGGTAATCGTATCAATAAACTGCGGTTCTAACTGCTCTACCAACTGTTCATAATCTTCTTCCATTCTGGCACGTTCCGCATCCAGTTCTCTGCGCATCTTGTCTGCTTCCATCTGCGCCTGCTTTAAGCCTTCGTCGTAGCCATTTCTTCTTGCTTCTTCCAGAACCTCACGACGTTGCTGCTCTGTTTCCGTCTGGGCACGACGTTTGATTTCCTCAGCCTCTGCGCGTGCCGCCTCCAGTTCTGCTTCTGCCTGGGCGCGAATTTCTTCCATATCCGGCATCGGCACAGATTCTTCCTGTGCCTTTATCACATTACCGCTTTCCGCGCCATCCTGAAGGAGTGCGTCGATTGGCTCACCCTCCAGACCGCTTACAAAACCATCTTCTTCCATTTCGCCTGTGGCTGCTGCTGCATTCTGATGTGCCCGAAGCTCTTCCAGCTCTTCAATTCTTTTGGCAAGTCTGGCATTGCTGTCAATTACACACTTCTCATCATTCTGTACAACCACCCAGTTTGATTTATACAAATTCCTAGACAATGATTTCGTCACCTCCACCTCTGGAGATAACAATTTCTGCGGAGTCTTCCAGTTTTCTAATAATATTAACAATCTTCTGCTGTGCTTCTTCTACATCCTTCATACGGACAGGTCCCATGAATTCCATATCTTCCTTAATCATAACAGCAAGACGTTTGGACAGGTTGTTGAAGATAGCATTCTGAACTTCTTCATTCGAACCTTTCAATGCGATTGCGAGGTCACTGTTATCAACATCACGCAGCACTCGCTGAATGGCTCTGTCGTCCAGAAGCAGGATATCTTCGAAGACGAACATCTTCTTTCTGATTTCGTCGGCAAGCTCTGGCTCTTCGATTTCCAAAGTTTCCATAATATGTTTCTCTGTACCTCGGTCTACGGTATTCAAAATTTCTACTACCGCATCTACACCGCCGATAACAGTGAAATCCTGATTCGCCATAGATGCCAGCTTGGATTCCAAAACTTTCTCCACCTCTTTGATAATATCCGGACTGGTTCTGTCCATAACCGTAATACGCTTTGCAACATCTGCCTGTCTGTCCGGCGGCAGTGCAGATACAATAAGTGCTGACTGTGCCGGTGATAAATAAGACAAAATCAATGCAATTGTCTGCGGATGTTCATCCTGAATAAAGTTAAGCAACTGAGTTGCATCTGTTTTTCGGATAAATTCAAACGGTTTCACCTGCAAGGATGCTGTCAGCTTACCAATAACATCTCTTGCTCTGTCCGCACCAAAAGATTTCTCCAGAAGTTCTTTGGCATAATTGATACCACCTTCTGCAATATACTGCTGTGCCAGACAAATCTGATAAAACTCTTCCACCACTTCTTCCTTCATCTGTGGTGTTATCGTTCTTGTATTTGCAATTTCAAGAGTCAGTTCTTCTACTTCCTCTTCTTTCAAATGTTTAAAAATCGATGCTGATTTCTCAGGTCCGAGCGCAATTAACAAAATGGCTGCTTTCTGTACCCCTGTAATCTTCTCATCAGCTCGTGCCATATTCCTTACCCCCAGTCCTCATTCAGCCAGTTACGAAGCAGGTTTGCAGCCGCTTCCGGATTGTCTTCCACAAACTTGTCGATTAACTTTCTGGTTTCTGTTTCTTCTTCTAATGAAATATCTTCTAACTGAACCTCTGCGGTAGACTGTAACAAGTTCTCTACAGAAAGTTCTTCTTCTTCATTCTCATGCTTGTCGCCGCTCATACTTCTAAGTACTACAAATGCAAGCAGTCCTAAGATAATGATAATCAGAGCAATCTGCATCACATCCGTTGCGCTGATATCGGACTCTGCATCAAAGAAAACATTTTCACTGTATGCCACAATCGCAATGTTCTCAGAATCAATACCAGTTGCTTTCGCTACTACATCAAACAAATCTTCGTCTACCTCTAATTTGGTACGACCTTGATTTGCAAGCTGATATTCTTCCCATGTCACACCATCCAAAAGTCCCTGGGTTCTTGCATCATCTTCTTTAATCACATTATAACTAATGGCTGTTACGGAAAGAGAAGACTTACCGTAATCAATCACTCCTGCCGGAGTTTCGGTACTGGTAATCGTTTCGTTTGGCAGATAATCATAAGACTCTTCCGATACCGTAGAACTGGAATTTGTGTCATCCTCTATTACATAGGTTGATTCGTCACTGTTGGAGTCCGTTCCCGGCACTCCACCGCTACCGCTTTCGTTCTCTGAACTATAAATATCCGCATGACTCAGAACACCCTGGTCCTGTCCATCTGCTGGTGTGTAAGTATGTTCGGTTTTGGAACTGGTTGAGAAATCAAGCACCAGATTACTGGCAACTTCGATATTGTCAAACTCATTGGTTCCAAGCAGCACCTGTTTTACTGCGCTAATTACCGTTCTCTCTGCTTCTGCTTTCACCGATAACTGGGCATTTGCAGTACCGGATACCGTATAATTATCATCCCCGGAAAACAGCATATTGCCATTGGTGTCCATAATAACGATGTTGTTCGTTGTCTCGTTTCCAATCGCGGTTGCAATTGCACGAGCCAGATAAGCCGCACTCTCTGTTGAAAATTCGTCTTTCAGTTCCAATACCGCAGTAGCATAGGATTCTTCTCCTGAATCAATCAATGTTCCTGTATTTTCCGGAATGTTCAAGGTTACATTCGCACTCTTGATGGCAGAAAAGTTTTCCAACATATTGTCTTCCAGATATTTTTCCAGATATAATACATATTTTCTCTGTTTATCTGATTCCGTTGTGGAAAAACCACCGTCTGCTACATTATCGATGCCATATCCTGCAGAACGTAAGCTGTTCGCGCCAAGCAAAAGTTCTGCATCTGATTTTTGCGATTTTAATATTTTAAATTCCAGTCCATCGTCTGAAACCGTATAATCAAGTCCCTCTTCTGCCAGCAGGTCTCTGACCTCTGCTCCCTGAGTTGTGTCTTCACATTCAATTAATAATACATATTGTGGCTGGTTTAATACCGTCACCAGAATAGCAATCGCTACTACAACTGCTGTCACCGCCATAACAATCAGTGTTTTCTGCTTTGTTGTGAAACGGTTCCACCACTCCATAATTCGATTGCCCAACTCTTTTAATTTCTCTACCAATTTATCCACAGCAATTTCTTCTCCTTAGGTAATTCTGCCATGCTTTGTATGCAAAAAATATCTTATTATTAAATCTGCATCTGCATGATTTCTTTATAAGCCTCTAACAGCTTATCCCGGATCGCAACGGTATACTGCAAAGCTGTTGATGCTTTCTGCAAAGCAATGGTAAGGTCATGGGTATTCTCTGTTTCGCCAAGCGCCCATTTGATTTCTTCATTCTCTGCATCGGAAAGATAACTGTTTGTTGTATTGATGTTATCCATCGCGGTAGATAACAAATCATTAAAACTGGTGTCTGCATAAGCATGGGTATCCGTAGTTGGTGCTGTCTTCGCCGCTTCCTTCACTGCGCCGGATGACACATTGTACAATGCTGTAATATCTAAAGCCATATTATTTATCTCCTCTGGTTATCTCTGTTTCCCCTTATTTGTTCAGCATATCCAAGCCTGCTGTCGCAATATTCTTACTAGCTGTAAAAGCTGTTGAATTTGCCTCGTATGCGCGGCTTGCATCAATCAGGTTTGTCATCTCTGTAATGGTATTTACATTTGGATAGGTAACATATCCATTCTCATCCGCATCTGGGTGGGATGGGTCATAAACCATATTCATTTCTGTCCATTCATCTTCGTAAACGCCAGTAACCTTAACTCCATTACCGGAATAACGGTCTGTTGCTTTGTTTAAAACCTGATGGAAAGGTGTTTGCGAATTTTTCTCTTCAAACACCACTACTTTTCTGCGGTACGGTGTACCATCTTCTGTACGTGTCGTATTTGCATTTGCCACGTTCTCTGAAATGATATCCATGCGGTAACGTTCTGCTGTCATACCAGAAGCATTGATATCAAATGCTGTAAACATACCCATAATCTAATCCCCTAACTCTCTTTTATTTCATAACTGACTGTAAATTCTTGAATTCCTGTGTAATACTCTGTGTCAGGCCCTGATACACAATCTGGTTCTTTGCCAGATATACCCCTTCTGTATCCACATCCACATTGTTTCCATCCAGACGATAAGAAAATCCTGCGTAATCCGTATAAGTAACCGGTTTCAGTCTATTTGTCTTCAAATTGGATACCTTGTCGTCCATGGAGGAATAACGTGACCTTTTCAGTGCCTGTGCAAGTTGCGATTCAAAATCCACATCCTGACGTTTGTAGCCCGGTGTGTCCACATTTGCAATATTATTGGAAATGGCATCATTACGCAGCCACGAAGCATCTGCCGCCTTCTCCAACACGTTTATGTAATCATATGCATTTGTATTAATCAAAGCACTCATAGTCATACCTCACCCACGTTAATAAAAATTCTTAGTATATTATAAGGATTTTTCCACAAAAAAACAAGTAAAAAGGAGAAAAAAAGAAGAATTTATAACGGTTTTCTTATATACCGTTACAAATTCTTTCTTTTACTGTTTTCCTTGCTTCTAATATTCTCCCTGCTCCTTCAGTTTCTCTACTTCTGAAAAAACTACATCATTCAACACTTTAATATACGTTCCTTTCATACCCGAGGAACGAGATTCGATAACACCTGCACTTTCAAACTTACGCAGGGCATTCACAATCACCGAACGGGTGATTCCCACTTTATCCGCAATCTTACTGGCAACCAGGATGCCTTCCATACCGCCCAGTTCATCAAAGATGTGCGTAATAGCTTCCATTTCCGAGAAAGAAAGTGTACTGATTGCAGATTTTACGACCGCAACCTTCCGGCTCTCCTCTGCATTTTCTTCATTCACCGCTCGTAGCATTTCAAGTCCCACTACGGTTGTTCCATATTCACAGAGAATGATGTCATCAATATCATACTGTTCCCCACACTTGTAAAGGAACAGTGTACCCAAACGTTCTCCCGAAATCTCAATCGGTGCAATTACCGCCTGAAACTTTGTGGTATCAATATTCTCAAATCCCAGCGTTGCCAGATTCACATTCTCTTTGGTTGAAAGCACTGCCAGCAATCGTTCATTTAACAACGGGTCAATAAAACCACCGACGTGGTCCACAATCAACTCTGTGATAGATTCCACCTCATGTAAATCACCAATACCAAGCACCTTGCCCTTTTTGCTGATAACCAGAACATTCGAACCCAGTATTTCTTTCAAAACATCACAGATATCATTGAACACAACTTTACCGGAATTATTGTTATGCAAAAGTTTTCCTATTTTTCTGGTTTTATCTAATAATTGTACACCACTCATCACTTCGCCTCTCAACCATCAATTTCTAAGCTCAATTACACTACAATTACTTAATATAACCATATGCTACCACAATTTTTCGGTATTTTCAACGTATTTTGCTTTAATTTTTGCACAATTTTCATACAATTAGTGGAATTTCACTACTCTTTTTGAGTCGGAGCATCTTCCACATAACCGCATGACTGTTCCGAGCAGACCAGTTTATTCCCTTTCTGCAGTAAAATAGCACCACATTTCGAACACTTCTTATCCACTGGTTTCTGCCAGACCATAAAATCACACTGCGGATTCTCGATACAGCCAAAATATTTTCTGCCTTTTTTGGTTTTCTTCAAGACAATATCTTTGCCGCATTTCGGACAAGCCACACCAATTTTCTCAAAGTAAGGCTTGGTATTTCGGCACTCTGGGAATCCCGGACAAGCCAGAAATCTGCCATGAGGCCCATATTTTATCACCATCTGTCTACCGCAGACATCACACACTTCATCCGAAAGTTCATCCGCTATTTTCACTTCTTCCAGTTCTTTTTCGGCTTTTTCTACTGCTTCTGCCAAATCCGGATAGAAATTGGAAATAACCGTCTTCCATTTCACCGTTCCTTCTGCTACCCCATCAAGAAGAGCTTCCATGGTTGCTGTGAAATTCACATCCACAATGGACGGAAAAGCTTCCTTCATAATATTGTTTACCACTTCACCCAGCTCTGTCACATAAAGATTCTTGTTTTCCTTCACTATATATCTTCTTGCTAAAATCGTGGTAATGGTGGGCGCATAGGTACTCGGTCTGCCAATGCCCAGTTCCTCCAGCGCACGAACCAGTGATGCTTCCGTATAATGTGGTGCCGGCTGTGTAAAATGCTGTTTTTCTTCAAAGGCATCAAAAACCAAACTGGTATCGGAATCGATTCCTTTCACCAGTGTATTATTTTCTTCTTTATCATCTTCCTCTGTATAAACGGACAAAAAACCATCAAATTTTACTTTGGATGCTGCCACTGTAAAGCGATGACCTGCAGCATCAATTTTCACCGAAGTGGTTTCATAGACTGCCGGTGTCATTCTGCTTGCCACAAAGCGTTTCCAGATAAGCTGGTACAGACGGAACTGATCCCTGGATAATGATTCCTTGATTTCCAATGGTGTTCTTGCAATATCCGTAGGTCGGATTGCTTCATGAGCATCCTGAATCTTCTGGGTATTTTTCTTCTCATTGCCAGAACCGGCTGCATATTCTTCTCCATATTTTCCACTGATATATACTTTTGCCTGTGCTTCCGCCTCATCCGAAACTCGGGTAGAATCGGTACGCAGGTAGGTGATAATACCAACTGTTCCATTCCCCTTAATATCAACACCTTCATACAACTGTTGGGCAAGGCGCATCGTCTTCTGCGTGGAAAAATTCAACACCTTACTGGCTTCCTGCTGCAACGTTGAGGTAGTAAAGGGGAGTGGTGCCTTCTTGGTTCTTTCTCCCCGTTTTACATCTGCCACCTGGTACACCACATTTTCCAATTCTTTTTTTATTCTATCAATTTCTTCTTTTGAGGAAATCTCCTGTTTCTTCTCCGTTGTGCCATAATATTTGGCAACCAAAGGCTTTCTTTCTCCCGGAATCTTCAGCACCGCATCCAGGGTCCAGTATTCTTCCGGAATAAAAGCATTGATTTCTTCTTCCCGGTCACATATGATGCGAAGCGCAACCGACTGCACTCTTCCCGCACTCAGTCCTCTTTTCACCTTTGCCCAGAGCACCGGTGAAATTTTATAACCCACCATACGGTCCAGACAACGTCTGGCCTGCTGTGCATCTACAAGCTCCATATCAATCTCTCTGGCATTCTTCAAGGACTCTTTCACTGCACTTTTGGTAATTTCATTAAACGTAATACGATATACTTTCTTATCTTCTAATTTCAGTGCCGCAGACAAATGCCAGGAAATTGCTTCTCCTTCCCGGTCAGGGTCAGTTGCCAGATATATTTTATCCGCTTTCTTCACTTCTTTGCGCAGACCCGCAAGAATATCTCCTTTGCCTCTGATGGTAATATATTTCGGTTCAAAATCATGCTCTACATCAATTCCCAGTGTACTTTTGGGCAAATCACGCACATGTCCGTTACTTGCCATAACTTCATAATTCGCACCCAGAAACTTTTTAATTGTTTTTACCTTAGCCGGTGATTCTACAATTACCAGATATTTCGCCATTATACTTCCCCTATTCAAATTACTGAATTTCACGTTTTCTACTAACAGGTATTCCCATACACTGTTAACGTGACCCACTATACACCAAATTTTCAGCACATGCAAGAAAAAATATTCTAAAGATTTTCTAACATTTGGAAAAATAACTGTTGCCCATCTGTCGAATTTTCCCTTCCATAACAAGCTGCATCAGTTGATTCATGATTTCTGAAATGTCCACAGGACTTCCCTCTCCCCTGTTAAAACACTCCCATATCGTTTCCGCAGACTGTGGGGTATCCGCCATTCTCTCCAGAATTTTCTTTTGTATTTCGTTCACCTTTCCTTGTTCTCCTGTCTGTCTTCTCTGCATTTCCCAGATTTCCTGCAGCAGTTCCCGGGGTGACAGAGCCATTGCAGCGCCCTGCTTAATCAACCGATTGCATCCATCGCTTAAAGCATCGGATACCTTTCCCGGCAGTGCATATACCTCTCTGCCCTGTTCCAATGCCATATCCACCGTAATCAGAGTGCCGCTGCGTTTTCTCGCTTCAATAACCAGTACCGCATCCGCCATTCCACTGATAATACGGTTTCTAGGAGGAAAAAGACGATTCTGGGGCATTGTTGCCGGAAGATATTCCGAGCAGACACCGCCCTTTTCACATAATCGGTGGTACAACTCCCTGTTTTCCGCAGGATAGCAGACATCCACACCGCATCCCAGAACTGCCAGCGAATATCCTCCTGCCTGCAAAGCCGCTTTCTGCCCGATACCATCAATTCCTCTTGCCATTCCACTGATAACCTGTATCCCGGCATAGCCAAGTTCTTCCCCAAATTCATATGCCATTTTCCTGCCATATTCCGAACAGGTTCTGGCACCGATAATAGCCACTGCAGGTTTGTCCTGCTCCGGTAATCTTCCGATGTAATAAATACCAAAGGGTGCATCTGCAATCCCAGAAAGTTTGTACGGATACTCCGCATGTCCCAAACAGGTGAAGCGGATTCCTTTACTCTTTAGGATATTATATTCACGTTGTACATCCCATATTTGTCTGGATGCCAGAATCTTTTCCATCACTTGTTTTCTGCCTTGAAAAGCAGGTATTTCCGCCCACCCAGACTCCGGCAGATAATAAATCTTCTCCGGTGTTTCCAACAAACCAAGCAGCGTACCAATGGTCTTACTGCCAATTCCCGGAATGCTGTACAGCCAATGTGCAAAAGGAAGCTGTTTGTCCTCCATAACCATCCCTCACTTCCAATACGAATTGCCCGCCATCCGGTAACAGAAGGCTTCTGTCAGATGTATGACTTCAATCCTTTCTGCACCTGCCAAATCCGCTATGGTGCGTGCCACTTTCAGAATCTTATGAATGCCTCTTGCGCTGATGCCATTTTGCAGTGCAAAGTGTTCTACCATTTTCTTTTCTTTTTCCCCTAACACACAATATTGTTCAATGTTTCCGGCATTCATATCCCCATTAAATTTCAGTTTTGTTCCGGCAAAACGTTCCTCCTGCCTTTTTCTTGCCGCCAGAATCCGGTTTCTTATCTGCCTGCTGCTTTCCTCTTTTCCATGCTGCAGCAGATGTCTGCCTTTGACCGCCGGCACTTCCACACACAGGTCTATTCTATCCAGAATAGGACCCGAAATTCGTTCCATATAACGGTGAATTTCATAAGGAGTGCATCTGCACTTATTCACATCCGGATAATAACCACAAGGACATGGATTCATAGCCGCCACCAGCATGAAATCTGCCGGATAAACAAAATTACCGCTGCTTCGGGCAATCTGTATCTGCTTATCTTCTAGTGGTTGTCTTAAAATATCCAGTGTGTCCCGTTTTAATTCCGGCAATTCATCCAGAAAGAGCACACCTCTGTGTGCCAAAGTAATCATTCCCGGTGCCGGAATCTTCCCTCCACCCACCAGTGCCTGTCTGGTTATGGTATGATGGGGCGACATAAAAGGTCTGTTGGTTATCAGATACTGTCCCTTTTGAAGCATCCCTGCCACACTATAAATAGTAGAAACTTCCATGCTTTCTTCTACTGACAATGGCGGCAAAATACCCGGAATCCTTCTAGCTATCATGGTTTTGCCGCTGCCCGGTGCTCCAATCATCAGCAGATGATGAAATCCGGCAGCCGCTATCTGAGCGGCACGTTTCACGCTTTCCTGTCCATGCACCTCAGCAAAATCTTCTCCTTCACATTTGTCTTCTGCTGCAAATACTTCCTGCATATTAACTTTGGTTGGTGCAAGGGTCTTTCGCTGTTCCTCCCGTCCCAGTTGTAAATAACGGACTGCCTGCCGGATATCGGCCACCCCTATCACTTCCATTTTCTGCACCACAGCTCCTTCCTCTGCATTCTGTCTGGGCAGAATACAGCGTTTTATCCCCTGCTTCCAAGCCTCCCTCACAATCGGCAGAACGCCTTTCACCGATTTAATTTCTCCATTCAGCCCCATTTCCCCTATAACAAGGGTATTGTCCGTACTGTTTTGCAGCAATATTTCCAGTGCCTGCAAAATACCGAGTGCCACAGGCAGGTCAAACAGTGACCCTTCCTTTCGCAAATCTGCCGGGGAAAGACTGACATTAATACTCATTGGCGGCAGCGGAAAATCTGCATTTTTCAGTGCCACCTTCACTCGTTCCCTTGCCTCTTTCACCTCAGAATTTAAAAGTCCCACCATTTGAAAGCATGGCAGTCCCTTGGACACATCCACTTCCACCTGAATCAGATAACTTTCGACGCCGTGAATCGTGCCTGATGTAATTGAACTAAACAAATTTCTCCTCCTTCGTATCGTTATGAAAAATACTCTGCTGTCTGGAATTTCGCGACGAACTGCCACAATTCCGAAAAATAAGAATCATAAATTAGATTATCAGAATGATTACATTGTAGTAAAAAAGAAAAAAGCTGTCAAGCCAGAACTATGACAACTTTTCACGCGTAAATACTTCATATTCAAATTGATGGCGGCTTCCCTCTGGTGCCTCTTTCTTTTCCTGATAAACCACCATTTGCAGCACCTGCAAAAGCCCTCTCTTTATCTGCTGCTGCCTATGGGGCGGGAACCACTCCACCAGATAATCCACTGCATCCTGGGAAACTGCTGCTGACAGCACCGCTAACACAAGATGTCCGCTTTCTGCCGCTGTCACCACCATCTGCAACGTTTCTGCATCCTCTAATTCTCCCAGCAGAATAACGTCCACATCCTCATGCATGGCTGCCTGCAGGGCACTCGCATAACTTTCCGAATCTACCCCTATCTCGCGCTGGTTGACGATACCTCTCCCACGCGGATACCGATATTCAACGGGATGCTCCAGAGTCAGAATATGGGCATCGGTACGACAATTGATTTCCGACAGAACCGCTGCTGCAGTAGTTGTTTTGCCGCTGCCTTTTTCGCCAGTAAACAATACCAGTCCCTTCTTCTGTTCATAAAGCTGGCTTACCTTTAATGGAATCCCCAGCATATCTGCAGACCCTATATATTCTTCCAGAATACGGATTGCAAGAGAAGTTCCTCCTTGCTGCTTAAAAGCATGCACACGACATCTTGCTATCCCCGGAAAAGAATACGCCATATCGTACTCGCCCCGTTCCTCAAAACGCTCTCTTTGTATCTCGGTCATAATTTCAAGCAATATTTCTACGGTGTCAGAGGACATAATCTTCGGATAATTCATTCCGACCAAATTTCCATTCACCCGCATTTTCGGCGGCACCCCTGCTGTGATATGTAAATCAGAAGCGCCCGCTTCTTTGGCAGTTTTTATCAATTCATCAAGTGCTGGCATATGCTACCCCTTTATCTGCTAAAAGTATTCTTCTAAACCACTTCCTCTGGTTCCTCCGGCACTTCCACGTAAACAGGCTCTTCCACCTTGATTCCCTGTCGTTTCAGAAGTTCGGTATCCATAATATAACGGTTATCCATGGTTTTCATGATGTCTGTAATTTCCAAATCACCATATATTCTTTCATTACTCAAATCAATAATCGAATTATCTCCAAAACACAATACCGTAGGTCTTAAAATATTCTCTGTATTTGCCACCAGAACCAGTGCTTTCTCACCAGTATTTAATTCTACACTGACACCTGGGGTCAGAATGTTGATAACATCAATCAGGCCCTTTACCACTCTGGCATCAAAATACTTCGGATTGTCCAGAAGATATTTCAGTGCTGCTACTTCCGATGCCGGGTCTTTATCGTACCGCATTGCGGTCATGGTATCAAAAGTTTCCGCAACTGTTAAAACTTTTGCTCCCATCACCATTTTCATATTGTCAGAACTTTCGCCCTTCTCCAGATTTTCCAGGTTCTTGGCCGACTGCGCACAGATACGTTTGATATTAGGACTGGTAGAGAACACACTCTCCAACAGTTCAAAACCTGCCGCTTCTGCACTGCGCATACGCTCTTTCTCAGACTCGTTCAAATCATCCTTCTCTGCCAGTGTTTTCGAAGCTGCCAGTTTACCGATATCGTGTACCGTAGCTGCATGCACTGTTTCAAGCTGCTCTGCTACTGGCAGATTCATATCATGGGTTATCATAGCACACAGAATCGCCACATTCAAAGAATGTTTATACAGATAGTCTTCTTTGCTGCGCAGATTCTGTATGAAATTTATCTTTTTCTCCAAATGTCCGTAATTTTTAATGATATTGGAAATCACTACCTGGATTTTCGATGACTTTTTCGTCTGAATGATTTTATCCAGTTCTTCCTGCAGCGAGAACACGCACATAGTCTGGAAACGTTCAAAGTCAATATCTGCCTGTGTCATTGGCGGTACTGGTTCTGCCGGTTCCAGAATAAAAAGACCAATCAGTCCAAAATTCTTAATACTATCAATACTCTGACTTGTTAATTTGGAATTTCTCTCATACAGCAAAACACCATTTTTATTGTAGATAGGCCGCGCAAGCCGCATACCAACTTTTAACTTTTCCCGTTTTACAAAAATCATTTGTTGTCCCCCTGTCTTTGGTCTATTCAAAACCTTCCCGCAATTTTTCCAGTGCTCTCTTCTCGATTCTGGAAACATAACTTCTGGATATTCCAAGACGATTGCCAATCTCACGCTGCGTTACTTCCCGGTTTCCCAGCAGGCCATAACGCAGAATCAGGATTTCTTTCTCCCGTTCCTCTAATCGTTCCGATAATAACCCCGAAAGTTTTTTCAATCGTTCTTCCACTTCCATCTGCTCGATGACATCTGGCTGTTCCTGCTCGATGATGTCAAGCAGATTTATCTCATTTCCTTCTCTATCTGTTCCAATTGGTTCATACAGAGATACTTCTCTGGAAGTTTTCTTCTTCGCACGCAGAAGCATCAATAATTCATTGTCAATACAACGTGATGCATATGTACTTAATTTTCCTTTTCCCGCATCAAAAGAATCAATCGCCTTAATCAGTCCTATGGTTCCTGTGGAAATCAAATCTTCCATATCTTCATCCACATTCTGATACTTCTTGGCAATATGCGCCACAAGACGAAGATTCCGTTCTATCAGTATTTCTTTGGCAATCTGCCTTTGCCTGCTGTTTCCTTCTTTGAGCTGGCGAAGGTATGCGGCTTCTTCTTTCGCCGTCAGCGGTTGCTTAAATGTTTTCAAAAGAAGCCCCCAAAGTCTATTTACTCTATTCTATGACTTCGGGACATCGCAAGTGCCTTTCCACGCAAAGAAAACATAAGAATTTCCTATCATATAAAAGTATTATAACTCAAATTGTGCAAAACACAATACAATTATACTATGTAAACCAGTTTTTTCTGCTAATTTAACAAAAATTGCGACATTACATAGTTACTGATGTCTGTTCCATAAGAAGTCAGACAAATAAAATCATCTGTGTGAATCAGTTTCTCCTGTTCCAATTTTTCCAGCACTTTCCCATAGACATCCTCAACCGTCACACCAAATTTCTGTGCAAATGCCTGTCTGGAAACACCTTGTGTCAGACGAAGTCCCAGAAACATAAATTCTTCCATCTGTTCTTCTTTTGTCAGATACTGGACTTCTTCTCCTATCCAGGTTCTTTCTTCTACCTTCGAACCTTCCAGTCTTTCCCGGTAAGAAGTCATGTTCTCCGGATTGTGCCAGCGCACTTCCTCCACCAGAGAAGCGGCACCCAGTCCCAATCCCAGATAATCTCCCCTCAGCCAGTACACCTTATTATGTTGGCATTCCAAGCCTGCCTTGGCATAATTGGATATTTCATACCGGTGATAACCTGCTTCGGCAAGCATCTGCCCGGTTAATTCATACATTCTTCTGTCTTCCTCTTCCCCCGGGAAAACAAGCTCCTCCTGATGTTCATAAAACCACGTGCCTTCTTCCAGAATCAGACTGTATGCTGAAATATGCTCCGGCTGCAGTGCCAGTACCTTCTGCACGGTTTCTGCATAAGACTTCTCATCCTGTCCCGGAATGGCTGCCATTAAATCAATATTGAGATTAGAAAAACCTGCTTTTCTCGCCATTTCATAGGTAGCAGCAAACGTCTGGTAATCATGAATCCTGCCCAGACACTGCAATTCGCTATCTTTGGCAGACTGTAATCCAATGCTTAACCGATTGATTCCTGCCCTGTGATAAACTGCCAGTTTTTCTTCTGTTACTGTACCCGGATTCATTTCCATGGTAATTTCCGGATTTTCTGCAAAAGAGAAGTTTTCTTTTAGTTTACATAATATTTCTTCTATTATTTCTGCATCCAGTATGGAGGGTGTTCCCCCACCAAAAAACACAGAAATCACCTGATGTTCTTTATAAAAAGGTGCCTGCATCCCAATTTCCTGCAAAAGCAGACGGACATATTCCATCTGCTCCTGTTGGGATGCCCTATAAGATAAAAAATCACAATAGCGGCACTTCTGCACACAAAATGGTATGTGCACATATAGACTCAAATCTCTCATATCTTTCTATCTGCCCGGTCTGGTATTGCCCAGCCCTTTGCTTAACTTTCATCTAATTTTAGAACACTCATGAAGGCACTCTGGGGAATTTCCACATTTCCCACCTGGCGCATACGTTTCTTGCCTTCCTTCTGTTTCTCAAGCAGTTTTTTCTTACGACTGATATC
>CAYVUF010000004.1:0-25487 GCA_964454605.1 uncultured Bacteroides sp. | reverse complement strand
CCATCTTTGCTGAATGTTCAGCAACATTTCTTAAACATTCATCTCCATATAAATCCTGTGAACCTGTACAAAACCAAAATTTGTAATTTTTTGTAGCTTTCATTTTTTACCCTCCACTTTGTTATAGTTTTCCATCGAGTAACTTGTACACCATACAACTATTTTTCAAAAAATATAGTGGTTATCCGAAATTACTCCTTTTTCTCTCAAAAAAATTGTATCACTTGTACGTACAAGTTTGCAAGTTGTACACCCGATACTTTTTTAACAAATTTTCGCTTCCAATTTTGTCTATTTTACTCGCTGAACAGAACTTCTGGACACAATGTTGACATCAAACTCATAATTGGCATCAAAATGTGGGTCTTTTATCATGTGCAGCAGATTCTCCGCTGCCTTTTTTCCCAGTTCATCCATAGGATGCGGTGCCGATGTAATTTTCACCTCATTCAGCACTGCCAGTTCCGAATCGTCCACACCCACAATGGAAATATCCTGGGGCACCCGGATTCCTGCTTTCTTGAAAATCTCAAGCAGTCCAAAAGCAACCTCATCATTGTAGCAGAATAGTCCTGTACATCCCTGAAAACGCAGTAAAATCCTGTCTGACAGCTTATCAAGCTGTTTCACATCTTCGGTATCAATCCATAAGATTCTGGAATCATCCACCTCTAAGCCTGCATCCAGCATGGCATCCATATAACCGGAATAACGCAGTCTGCCCTGTCCATCGTCCACCTTAAAAATACCACCAATTTTACGATGTCCCATTGAAATCAGATGTTTTGTCATTTTCCAGCCTGCCATATGGTCATTGATAGACACGTGCGGAACTTTCAATTGCGGATAATAACTGTTGATGAAAATAACCGGAATTCTTCTTTTTCTGATTTCCCGATACAGATGAAGATTTGGATTCGGAATACCGCTTTTCGTTGTTTCCACGATAATGCCAGCTACTTCATCCCTGCTGATAATATCTTCCAGAATGGTCTTCTCTCTTCCATTCTGGTTATTGGTGAAGGCAATCTGTACCGAATACCCTTCCTCCAGTAAAACATTCTCTATGCCCTGAATCGTTCTTGGAAAAATATAGCCATCCACATAAGTCGTTACCACCGCTACTCTCATTCGTTTCGACAGATTTGCCAGACGATTGTCATTGATATAAGTACCGCTGCCTTGTATTCTGCGAATAATACCATCCTGCTCCAATACGCCAATTGCATGCCTTACCGTCTGTCTGCTTACGCCAAACATTTCCTTCAATTCATTTTCAGAATACATTTTCTGTCCTGCTACCAGTTTTTTCTCCTGAATCTGTTCATTTATCCATTTTACTAATTCCAGATATTTTGGTGTAGCCTTATCCATATCAGCATATTTTCGTACTGTATCCTGTTTTCACCAGGATACCTACTTTTCCCTTTCTCTAAATTTACCAGCAGCAATTCCCCGTTAGTTCTTTTTCCCCTAATGCACAAAGGACTACCCTGTCAGAAGGTAGTCCTTTGTTTCTAAATCAAATAGATTTTATCTTAACCTTTTTTTCTCTTAGATAAAACGTCAACTGTAACAGCACCAAGTAAAACAGCACCCTTTACAATTTTCTGAATATCCGTAGACCATCCATACAAGGACATACCATTATTCAGAATACCCATAATGAACGCACCAACTACTGCTCCTAAGATAGTACCAGCACCACCGGCTACTGCAGCACCACCGATATAACAGGAAGCGATAGCATCCATTTCGAATCCATCACCAGCTTTTGGTGTGGAAGAAGCATTACGTGCGGAAAGCACGATACCTGCTACTGCACTAAGAAGTCCCATGTTTGTATATACCCAGAAGAATACTTTATTAGTATCAATACCGGATAAGTTAGCAGCTTTTCTATTACCACCCAGTGCATAAATCTGACGACCTGCTACTGTCTTGCTTGTAATAAATGCATATAATGCAATTAAAGCTACCATGATTACTAATACAAATGGAAGTCCATTATAACGAGCCAGCTTGTAGAAGAAGAACCAGATAATTACAAGCATAACTGCTAATTTCAATACTACCTGCCACATTGGGTTAGTAGCAAAATTATATTTTTTCTTAGTAGCAATGCTCTTAACTTCTGCTAAAATCAGTGCCACAGATGCAAGAATTGCAACAACGATACATACAAGGTCTAATGTGCCGCCGCCAACATTTACTTTTACGGTTGGAAGGAAACCTGCACCAAGATAAATGTAATCATCCGGTAAAGGACCTTTGGTCTGTGCTTTTAACAGGGTATATGTAAGACCACGTCCCATAAGCATTGTTGCCAGTGTTACTACGAAAGGCGGAATGTTCAGGTAAGCAATGAAGAAACCTGCAAACATACCAACCAAAAGACCAATCAGCAAAGCTACGATAATAGCCACCCACATGCTCATTTTATAATCAACCATAATGATACCGGCAGCTGCACCTGTTAACGCTACGGTAGAACCTACACCCAGGTCTACGTTACCAGTAAGTACACACAATAACATACCAATTGCAAGAATTACAACGTAACCATTCTGCATGATAAGGTTATTGATATTGGCAGGAGATAAGTTCTTTCCGCCTGTCATAATGGCAAAAATAACATAAATTGCAATAAGAGCAAGAAACATACCATACTGTTTCATGTCAAGATTTACTACTTTTTTCTTATTATTCATTTCCATCACCCTTTCTATTATGAGTCATAATACATTGCATAATTCTTTCCTGTGTCAGCTCTTCTTTATTCAGTTCGCCTGCGATACGACCTTCATTGATAACATAAATTCTGTCACATGTACCAATGATTTCCGGCATTTCGGAGGAAATAACAATCACCGCTTTACCGGCTTTCGCAAGTTCGTTGATAACACAATAAATCTCATATTTTGCACCTACGTCAATACCACGTGTAGGCTCATCCAGAATTAATACATCCGGCTGTGTCAGCATCCATTTCGCCAAAACAACCTTCTGCTGGTTACCACCTGACAAAGAACCAACGACCTGTTCGATGGAATTTGCCTTAACGTTAATTCTCTTCTTATATTCTTCGGCTGCTACAATTTCATCATTTCCATTGATAACACCATGTTTGGAGAAGAATTTCGGACGGGCAGCAATTGTCATGTTTTCTTTGATTTCACCAATCAGATTCAAACCATAAGTTTTTCTATCCTCTGATACATATGCAAGTTTACTGTTGATAGCATCCCGTACATTTCTCATATGTACTTCCTTGCCATTTATCTTAACAGTACCGGAAATCTTCTGACCATAACTGTGTCCAAATACACTCATTGCAAACTCAGTTCGTCCAGCACCCATCAATCCTGCAAGACCAACAACCTCGCCTGCCTTAACGTTAATATTGATATTTTTCAAAATCTGACGTTCCGCATCATCAGGATGATATACATTCCAGTCTTTCACTTCGAAAATAGTGTCCCCAATAGCAACACCTTCTCTTGCCGGATAACGATTTGTCATTTCACGTCCAACCATGCCTTTAATAACTCGGTCTTCTGTAAATTCATCAACACCCTTATATAAGGTTTCAATCGTTTTACCATCACGAATAACCGTAACTGCATCAGATACATATTCAATTTCATTTAATTTGTGAGAGATGATAATACAGGTAATTCCCTGTTTCTTTAACTCTAACATAATATCCAGAAGTTTTTTACTTTCTTCATCGTTCAGTGCCGCAGTAGGCTCATCCAGAATCAGAAGTTCAACCTTCTTTGCCATCGCTTTGGCAATTTCTATTAACTGCTGTTTACCAACACCTAATGAATTAACCGGAACATTGACATCCTCGTGTTCCAATCCTACTTTTGCAAGCATTTCCTGTGCCCGCTGTCTTGTCTTAGTCCAATCAATCACGCCTTTTACGGACAACTGTTCATTACCAAGAAAAACGTTCTCAGCAATCGAAAGAAGCGGACTAAGTGCTAATTCCTGATGAATGATAACGATGCCTTTGGCTTCACTATCTTTCAGATTGTGGAATTTACAAGTTTCCCCCTTGTATACAACATCACCAGAATATGTACCGAAAGGATATACGCCTGATAAAACATTCATCAGAGTCGATTTACCTGCTCCATTTTCTCCGCACAGAGCATGTATCTCACCGCGTTTTACTTTCAGATTGACATCATCCAGCGCTCTAACGCCTGAAAACTCTTTGACAATGTGGTTCATTTCCAAGATGTAATCCGACATTTCCCCAACTCCTTTTCTCTAAAATTTCTTTGCTTATATGCTTAACCCAATCCATTCTTTAGGAAAAAAGAGGGTGGCAACAAGCATGTGCCACCCTGTTTAAATTTACTAAACTATTCTGCCAACTGCTCTTCTGTATAGTAACCACCATCTACAATGAGTTCTTTGTAGTTATCCTGGTCAACTGCTACTGGTGTACACAGATAAGAAGGAACTACAATCTTACCATTGTTGTACTGCTCTGTATCGTTGATTTCCGGTACGCCACCTTCAAGAAGTGCCTGAACCATAGTTACACATTTTTCAGCTAAAAGACGAGTATCTTTGTAGATAGACATTGTCTGTTTGCCAGAAATGATGTTCTTTGTAGCCATAAGTTCTGCATCCTGTCCTGTGATGATTGGCCAGTTTTCTTCTGTATAACCAGCACCTTCCAGAGCTGCTTTACATCCATATGCGAAACCATCGAAAGCTGTTAAACAAATATCAAGGTCTTCATCTGCATAGAAACCTGTTAAGTAGTTTTCACAGTTCTGCTGAGCTGTTTCCTGTGACCATCTTAAGATACATGTATCTTCGAAAGATGTTCTTCCGGATTTACATACTAATGTACCGTTGTCTAAGTATGGCTGAAGAACTTCCATAACACCATTGTATAAGAATACAGCGTTGTTATCATCAGGAGAGCCCATGAAGAACTCGATTGTATAAGACTCTGTTGCATTTGCAAGGTCAAGTTTCTCTTCTACATATTTAGCAATTGCTGTACCAACACCTTTGTTATCGAATGTTGCATAGTAAGAAACTGCATCTGTGTCCATTAACAGACGATCATAAGCGATAATCGGAATGCCTGCTTCTTTTGCCTGTGCTTCTACGTTAACAAGTGCAGAAGAGTCGATAGATGCGATAACAAGGCAGTTAACGCCTGATGCAATCATGTTCTCAATCTGAGATACCTGCATCTGTACATCATCTTCCGCATACTGAAGGTCTACTTCATAACCAAGTTCTTCCAGCTGTGCTTTCATGTTAGCACCATCGTTAATCCATCTTTCAGAAGACTGTGTAGGCATTGCTACACCAACTTTTCCGCCAGCAGTTGTTGCTTCTGCTACTTCTTCTGTTGCAGCATCAGCTGCATCTGTTGCTTCTGCTTCTTCTGTTGTTTCTGTTGTTGTTTCTTCAGCAGCTGTATCTGTTGTTGTAGCTGCTGTTTCGCTGCTTCCGCATCCTACGAGCATGGAAGCAACCATTGCTGTGCTTAATAAAGCACTCAATACTTTCTTTTTCATTCTTGTTTCCTCCCTGTTTTGTTAAATCGGCAAGCCGTACTCACTACCCGCAAAGTTGTACACTATCGTGTATTTTGTCTATTTTGTCGTCATTTCATCTCCTGGAATTCTTTTTGTCTTTGTCAGAATTGACTAAAAATTTGCAACCAACTTGCTTTTTATGTACATCTTGCCCTGTGCTCCACATAATTGTTTCGCATCAGATACTTACATTATATACATACATACTAAAATCGTCAAGCTGTTTTTATAAAAAGAGCATACGTTTCTGCAAAGTTGTATGTGTACAATTTTCAAAATCAAAAAGGTCACAGCCTCCGGTAGTCTATGTACTCGTCTGCTGTGACCTAATTCTTCTATTTTTGTTCTGCTGTTGAGTCCTCTGGTTCGGCATCACTCTGTTCTATGTCCGTTCCTTCTTCTGACTCTGCATTCGTTCCTCCGGCTGCCTCATCTTCGTAATCTCCTTGTACCAGCTTGCGAAGTGCCTGAAACAGAATCAATCCACCGCCAATCACAAATACGATAATCGCAATCAGTGTAACTGTCTGGTTCTGTGAAGTACTATATTCTTGAACCAGTCCGAATGCCAGATACAAAATATATGCCGCCACACATGCCCGAAGCATGAGCGCTCCTTTTGTTGCCTTTTTCATCCTCTTTGCCCTCTCTTCACTCTGCATATGGTGTCATTATACACTTGTTCGCAGAATCAGGCAAATAGATGTTTCTTCCCAGTTTTTATTCTGTCTTTTTCTTCTTACGCATTGTCATAACAACACTCTGGATAATAAGGAACAGACAAAGCATAACAGCTCTTGTGATTCCTGTCCACCATGCCTGATCCAGACCGGCAGAAGATACGATGTTCTGAATCGTACTAAGGGACAATACGCCGAACAGTGTTCCGATAATATTACCAACACCACCTGTCAGCATTGTACCACCGATAATAGAAGATGCAATGGCATCCATTTCTGCACCAGTTGCGTGAGATGCGGAACCAGAACCTACATGCAGGAAGTAAACAAATCCGCCAATTCCTGCCAGAAGTCCACAAATTAAGTGTGCAATAAATTTGGTTCTTTTTACGTTAATACCAAGCATCAAGGCACTCTGTCTATTACCACCCAGTGCATAGAAGGAACGTCCCAGTTTTGTCCATCTTAAAACACAGAACAAAACAGCTACAACCAACAGCGCAACAATGACACCAATTTCAACATAAGCATTTACGTATTTACCAAGTTTATTAACAGAACCCATTCCCGGAACGATAATTCTTGTCATCTTCAAGGTATTGAACGCTTCATTTTCTACGTTAAAAGGTTTGGTATTAACGATGGTTGTCATACCACGTGCAAAGAACATACCTGCCAGTGTAACAATAAATGGCTGAATATCCAGATAAGCAATCAAAAATCCCTGGAATAGGCCAAAAGCAAGACCAATGGCAACTGCAATCAACATGGATACTACCAGATTACCACCTTTATAATCCAGATAAACTGCACAGCACATACTTACCAGTGCAGTGATACCGCCTACGGAAATATCAATGCTTCCAGTAATCATAACCAGACTCAGTCCGCAGGATAAAATAATAAGTGCCGCATTTGCATTTAAAATATTAAAAAATGTCTGTGGCTTTAAGAAACCAGCTCCCTGAAATACAATTGCACCAATATACATTGCAAAGAAAACAACCACCGTAATGGTAAGGAGTAAGTTTGTATCGCTTATATTTTTCATTCTGTTCATCATGCCGTTGCCTGATGCAGATGTTTTATTTGATTTAGACATACTAAGCAGCCTCCTTAACTTTCATTTTCTTTGTAATAGAAGAAAACTTCTCTCTTACGGTCGGTGCACTGATTACAACCAACATAATGACAACAACTGCCTTGTATGCCGGGAGTGCATCTGACTGTACCTGGAATTTATAAAGTGTAGTAGTCAAAAACTGAATAACATATGCTCCAATAATAGAAGCTGCCATATTGAACTTACCACCACTTAATGCATTACCACCCAATGCAACTGCCAGAATGGCATCCATTTCAATATCTTTTGCAATAACAGAGTAGTTGATGGTAGAAATACGACTTACCTTAATCAATCCAACCACTGCCACACACAGACCCAGAATTACAAAGGAGAGAACCTTGATAAATGCAGGATTCAGACCGTTTAATCTGGAAGAACTTTCATTGATACCAACTGCCTGTGTAAATAACTTCAAGTTGGTAACCTTTAATACCACACCAATGATAATCATGCAGGCTACCGCAATAAAGAACGGTGTAGGAATCGGGATTCCCGGAATAAACTCGCCAAAATAAGTAAAGGATGTATCACTGATAACAGGAAGTTCATTGTTGTTAATCCAAGCTGCAATGGAACGTCCTGCAGTATACAGAATCAAGGTAGCAATCATTGGCTGAATCTTGAAATAAGCTACCAGAATACCGTTAAACGCTCCGAATAACATAGCTACCACACAACTTACCAGAAAAGCAACAATAATTGGTGCCTGTAAGGTTTCCGGACGGGAATCTGTTCCGCAGAGTACACGTAACAGAACACTTCCGCTGATTGCAATTGCTGCACCAACACTGATATCCTGTCCTCCAGTAGCCGCTGTAACAAGTGTCATACCAATGGCAAGAATAGCCAGTTCCGAACCACTATCCAGAATCGTAATTAGGAAACCAGACAAAACAGGGTTTCCTGCGCTGTTATATCCTAATGTAATTTTGAAAAAGGATGGGTCTGCAATCAAATTGAATACAGCAAGCAGCAGCAGCGCCGCCAATGGAATAAAACACTGATTCTTTACTATTTTCATGAAAAAGCTGGATGCATTTGATTTTTTTGCTTCGTTTGTCTGCATTTTATTTGTCACCTCCGGCAATTGTACTCATTACCTTGTTCTGGTTAATGTCTGCTCCAGACAACTCACCTACAACTTTACGATCTCTCATAACAACAAGGCGGGAACAAGTACGTATCATCTCATCTAACTCAGAAGAAATAAATGTCACACTCATTCCTTCCGATGCCAGTTTCAGTACCAGTTTCTGAATATCAATCTTGGTACCAACATCAATACCACGAGTAGGTTCATCCAGAATCAGATATTCCGGATGTGTAAACAGCCATCTTGCCAAAATTACTTTCTGCTGGTTACCACCGGAAAGAGATTTAATCGGGGTATCCTTGGATGCTGTTTTAATACTCAGAAGTTTGATATATTCATCCGCTACTTTATTTGCTTCTGCTTTGGAGAATGGTTTAAAGAAACCTCTCAGTACCTGCTGTGCAAGAATAATATTATCCCGGACAGAAAGGTCACCGATAATACCATCGTTCTTACGGTCTTCCGGCAGATAAGCAATGCCATTCTTCATAGCATCAAGTGGTTTTGTAATCTTAACCTTCTTGCCTTTTACTTTAACACTTCCGCCAAGCACCCTGTCAGCACCGAAAATAGCACGGACACATTCGCTTCGTCCGGAACCAAGCAGACCAGTGAATCCATTGACCTCTCCTTTGTCAATATGGAAATCAAATGGTTTGATTCCAGCATCACTGACAAGTCCTTCTGCTTCCAGAACCGGTACTGCTCCGGCTTCTTTGGTAAATGCTTTCTGTTCTCCCTTAATGTCTGATAAATCATCCAGTTCTTTCCCAAGCATCTTGGAAACCAACTGCACACGCGGGAGCTCACTAATCGGGTATTCTCCTACTAACTTACCATCTCTCATAACGGTAATTCTGTCACACACTTCATATACCTGGTCCAGGAAATGTGTGACAAATATAATTCCAACGCCTCGTTCTCTTAAGTCGCGCATCAGTTTAAACAATTTTGCAACTTCCTGTTCATCCAGAGATGAGGTCGGTTCATCCAATATCAAAACTTTACATTCCATATCAACTGCTCTGGCAATCGCAATCATCTGCTGAACTGCTATGGAGCAGCTTTCCAACTGCTGTGTAGGCTTCGCCGGTATATCCAGGGATTTTAAAATCCTGTCGGTTTCTGTATTCATCTTTTTCCAGTTCTGATATACCCCTTCTGTTCTGCCGATAAACATATTTTCAGCAACAGACAGATTCGGACACAGCGTAATTTCCTGATACACAGTACTGATTCCCAGCTTCTGTGCGTCCTGTGGTGAATGAATTACTGCCGCACCTTCTACACCATCTAAGAAGATCTCTCCTTCTTCTTTTCCATAAACTCCGGTTAATACTTTAATTAGCGTTGATTTTCCGGCACCATTTTCGCCCATCAACGCATGGATTTCCCCTTTGCGCAACGTGAAATCTACTCCTTGCAAAGCATGTACACCGGGGAAAATCTTATGAATATTTCTCATTTTTAATACAATATTATCTTCCACGCCTCGGCACCTCCCAATTTTTGCCATCTCTTTGCTACCTAATGATAGAAAATGCGGCACAGCCTATTGTTTAATCTATGCTGCGCCGCGCTTTTTCAAGTAAGTCCAATACGAATTATATTAGATACCGTAAATGTTTACGTCATCCTGTGTAATTGTTTCAGCATCGAAACCTTTTTCATCCATGATGATTACTTTTTCAGAAAGTGTTTCACCAGCTTCCAGTTTCTTGATAACTTCATCAAGGTAAGAAGCCTGGAATGGGTTACACTGTCCATCATAGTTCCAGTTCTGAGCTAATAATTCTTCTAATGCCCATTTGTTGCAGTCAAATCCCATAACGATAACGTCTTTGCCTACACCATGAGAGATGTTAGCTTTATCCAGTGCTGCAACAGCACCTTTTGCCATATCATCGTTTTCTGCATAAATAACGTTGAAAGATTCACCAGAGTCAATTACAGACTGAACAATCTGCTGTGCTTTCTCTGCATTCCATTCTGCTGTCTGTTGTGTAACAAGTTTCCAGCCATCGCTTTCTACTGCTGCATCTAATGCGCCAGAACGTCCCTGCTGTGCTGCAGAACCCATAACACCCTGAATGTGAATGATGTTGTATTCAGAAAGTCCCTGTTCTTTTAACCAGTTAACTGCTGTTTCACCTTCTTTATCCATATCAGATACGATAGATGCTTCATAAAGACTTTCGTCTGCATCAATTGTACGGTCGAATAAGATGACTCTGATGCCTGCATCCTGTGCATCCTGGAGAACAGAATCCCAACCTGCTGTATCTGCTGCGGAAAGAAGCAGATAATCTACACCATCCTGAATGAATTTCTGTGCTGCAGTAATCTGCTCGTCATTCTTAAGGCTGTATGCAAAAGATGCATCATATCCGTTTTCTTCTGTAAACATTGCTTTTAAGTCTTTATCATTTGCTGTACGATATCCGGATTCATTCGGGTCGTTGTTGATGATACCAACTTTGATCATTTCGCCGGAAGCTGCAGGAGCTTCTGCTGTTTCCTCTGCGGAAGTATCTTCTGTTGTTTCTTCTGCTGTTGTTTCAGCTGCTGCATCAGTAGATGCTTCTTCGCTGCTTCCGCAACCTGTTGCCAGAGCTGCTACCATTGCTGTGCTAAGTAATACACTTAATAATTTCTTTTTCATCTTGTTTCCTCCTTTGAAACCTTGAAATACTTTCCATACTATTTGGAAAATTGTAAGTTAACTATGTATGTCTTCCTTACAAGTCAAACTTTACCAGAATATATGACCTGTTTCAATTTGCTATTCGTCGTTTTGACGAGTTTTAACGCTTTTAATAATACAAATTTTATGCTATAATGCGAAAATCCAATACAAATTTAGAATTGTTATAAAAAATTTATGATTTTTCATCTTTTGGATTTGATTTTTTAAGTTTTTTAATTTTTTCATGCCGGAAAAAGATTCCTTCTCTTATAGACATTTTTTCTATGGTGCATCAAAAAGGGTGATTTTTTGGGCTGATTTACAAAAAGAGGTTAAATTTTCTACATCACTTTTTTCATTTATCTCTTATTTATGACATAAATTTATGATATTTTTATCTTCAAAGAAAGAAAGGAAAGATATGAGCATTAAATACAGAGAAGTTGCCGAACAATTAAAAGCCGGATTAGCAGACTGTCTGACACAAGGGCAGCTCCGTCTGCCTACCGAGAAAGCATTGTGCGAAACCTTCCAAGTCAGTCGGCAGACCATACGCCAGGCACTGATGCTATTGGAAAAAGATGGGCTTATCGTCAAAAAGCAAGGCAGTGGTTCTTATATCACCGGCCTTCTTCCGGATGCTGCCCAGAATAAAATTGCCATTTTATTATCTTCCGATACAGAATATATTTTTCCAGCTCTGCTCAATGACTTCGAAACTCTTCTTGCCAAAGAAGGTTACTTTGTTACCATCTATATTTCACACAATCGTGTCGACTGCGAACGCCGGATTCTGCAGTCACTGGCAGAAGCACCGCCCCGCGCTCTGCTGGCAGAACCTGTCCGTTCTGCTATGCCTACACCTAATTTTGACTGGTACGAAAAACTGTCTGGAAGCGGCACCCATCTTCTCTTTTTTCATGGGTATTACAACAATCTTCCGCCCTCTCTTTACGTCAAAGATGATAATTACAGCGGCGGTCTTCTTCTGGGACAATATTTATTAGAACAGAAACATACCCGGATTGCCGGCATCTTTCAGTTAGATTCCTTACAGGGACAGGAACGCTATCTTGGTTTCATCCGTTCCTTAATGGATGCAGACTGCTATGTGAATGATGATTCTATCAGTTGGTTTACAACAGATGAATTAACCCTTTTAGAACAAAAACAGGATACCCGGTTTCTGGTGGATTTCATAAACCAAAAACTAGGTTCCTGTTCTGCGGTTATCTGTCATAATGATGAAATTGCCTACTGGCTTATCAAAGAACTTACTTATATGAAAATACAAGTACCAGAAGATATCAGTGTTGTCAGCTTCGACAACAGCTATCTGTGTGAACTTTCCACACCCAGACTGACCTCTCTGGCACACGAACCTCATGCAATGGCTTCTGCTGTAGTTTCTCTTCTTCTAAAAAAGATGCAGGGACAAAACGTTTCTTCTCTGGAACTGCCCTGGAAACTGGTAAAAAGAAACAGCAACATCAGCGGACTGGAGTAATCCTTTATGGATTCTCCTCTTCCTTGCCGCCCCGGTATTCCCGAGGGGTACATCCTTGTGTCTTTTTGAAAACAAAACTGAAATAATGAGGATTTTTGTAGCCTGCTGCCAGCCCAATCTCACTGGTACGCATATCAGTTTCCAGCAGAAGTTTCTTCGCCTTCTCCATACGCTTTCCTGTCACATACTCTACGAATGTCATCTGCATTTCCTGACTGAACATGGCACTAAAATAATTAGGACTGACCTCCATGGAATCCGCTATCTCATTTAGGGATAAATTTTCACGCATATAATTTTCTTCAATATATGCCAGTGCTTTCTTCAATGTTTTCTTACTCTGGTTAACGTTTTCTTTATCCCGGAACGTAATGGCTCCTGCCAGAACTTCTCCCATATATTTCTGCATATTTTCCACACTGATTTCCATTTTCTGGGCATAATCCAGATTGATATCCCGCAGAAATTCTTCCTGTGTAATCCCCAGACTCTCCACATAGGAAAGTGTTGTGAAGCGGACGTTTAACAGCAGGTAGTCCCAGAATAGTTTCGACTTTAATGCCTGGCTGATTCCACTTACAAAATTTGCCACAAATTCTTTCACTTCATTCTGCTGTCCATTTAACAGAAAACTTCTTATCAGTTCCGGATTGATTTTGGAAGTATCTACACTTTCTAATGCACCTTCTTCCCCTGCCGCTGTCATGCCTGCTGCCATATCCTCCGAAAGGATATGATTTGCCGGTTCAAAGAAACGATAACTGAAAATATGATTCAGTTTCCGGTAACATTCTGCCAGAAGGCTGAACCGTTCTACCGGACTGCCGATGGCTACATACCAATCCAAATCCGTTTCGTATTTCTGACATATCTGTGCTATGTTCTCCATACACTGGCTGCTTCTGACTGCCACATTGTCCGGCTCCCCCTTAATCATAATGCCATAGGTATTCACATTCCAGCGGAAGACCAGATAATGTCCCGGAAAACGCAGCAGAAAGCGCATCAGCTCTTCATAACATTTCTGACACTCTTCTCCGGCATGACCGTTGTTTTTCTTCTCCTGCACCGTAACCAATGCCAGATTGTAGCAAGGCGCATTGATATCCAGAGAATGCTTCTGCGCCTCCTCATAAATCTCCTGAACCGACAACTGCCCTGCAAACACCTTTTCAAAGAAGTTCCGCAGGAAAAACTGTTCATATTCATGCATATCTGCCTGATATTTCACCAGATAATTCTTCTGCTCCTGCTCCGATTCAATTTTTTCTTTGACTTCGGTCAAAGCCTTCTGCAAGGTTCTTCTGGTAATCGGTTTAAGCAGATACTGCTCCACTCCCTCTTTGATTGCCTGTCTTGCATATTCAAAATCATCATACCCACTGATAATAATAATTTTCATCTCAGGAAATTCCTGTCCCACAATATGACTCAGTGACAGTCCATCCATAAAAGGCATTTTGATATCGGTAATCAGCACATCCGGTTTGGTCTGCCGAATTAACGGCAATGCCATTTCCCCATCACTGGCTTCTCCTACAAACTGATACCCAAACTGCTGCCAGGGTATATTATCCCTAAGTCCCTCTCTGACTACACTTTCATCCTCAACCAAAAATATTTTTAATGCCATATCGCATCCCCCATTTATAATGCCCTTAGTACGTTCTTGTATCCAGATACTGCTCTACATTTTCCGGTGTAAAAACCTGCTCTTCCACGATATTTTCCTTGTCTACCACTTCTCCCTGTTCCAGTTTCCGGATAATGTCTACCAGATAATCCCCCTGCTTTGGATTACATTCTATATCCACATTGATAATACCCTGTGCTACCAGTTCTAACGCCTCATGCACTGCATCAAACGAAATCAAAATCACATCCCCATCAACTCCGGTCGTCAACCCATTTTCCTGCAATGCCTTCAATGCTCCGAAAGTCATATCGTCATTCTGGGAAACAACCACATCAATATCCTGGTATTTCTTGATAAACTGCTGCATTACTTCTTCCCCTTTGGCGGTTGTGAAATCTGCAGATTTCTGTTCCAGAATCAACCAGTTTTCGTGATTTTCGACAATTTCCTCAAAGCCTGTCGTTCTGCCAAGCTGTATAGATGCTCCCGGTGTTCCCTGAAGCACTACAATATTGGTGCTTTCTTCTTCTCTTCCAGTTTTCTTCAAATAGTCCTCTAACCATCTGCCGGCATTCTTTCCTTCCAGTTGTGCATCCGAACCTATCCATGTAGTATACAGGGATTCATCTTCTATTACCACTTTCCTGTCTACCAGAATCACCGGAATCCCTGCATCCTTGGCTTCCTGTAAAACCGTTTCCCATCCTTCTTCCTGTACAGGCGAGAAAACAATATAATCCACCCGCTGGGAAATAAACCCCCGGATTGCCTTAATCTGATTCTCCTGTTTCTGTCTGGCATTATGAAATTCTAGGAAAAACCCATTTTCTCTGGATAAGGCACTCTGAATGGAATCCGAATTGGCAGTTCTCCAGATGGACTCACTTCCTACCTGCGAAAAACCGACTACTATTAAATCTTCTTCCTCTTCCGGTATGCCTTCCGCCTCAGACGATACCTCCACATTCCCAAAGGGACCGCATCCTGCCAGAAGTGAGGCAGTACCAACGCATATCACTGCCGCCTCCCACAAACGTTTCCACCATTTATTCTTCATGCGCACCTCTTTCCGCAGAATCCGCCATCCGGCGTGCCGGAATAATAACCTGCACTTTTGTGCCCTCCCCTTTCTGAGAGGTAATCGTAATCCCATACTCCATACCAAAATTCATCCGGATTCTTTCGTTAACATTCGCAAGTCCAAAACCAGATTCTGTTTCCTTGCATGGTTTGGTAATTTCCTTCTGCAAACGTTCCAATTCTTCTGGTTCCATCCCCACTCCGTTGTCTTCTACAAACAGACAGATTCTGTTTTCTTCTCCCTGCTCCAGGAAACCACTGATAACAATCTTCCCTTTGGCACGTTTGTACTTAATTCCATGATACAGCGCATTTTCCACCAGAGGCTGTAAGGTCAGCTTCAAAATCTCATAGGGATATAATTCCGGCGCAATGGCAATTTCATAATCCAGAATATCATGATAGCGCACCTGTTGAATTTCCAGATAGCTGCGGATATGGCGCTCTTCATCTTTTATCGTAATAAATTCCTGCCCATGACTCAATACCAACCGGAAAAAGGCAGATAATGACATCACCATGTCCACCGCCTGCTCCGGTGAATTGCCTTCGATTAACCAGATAATGGTATCCAGCGTATTATAAAGAAAATGCGGGTTAATCTGCTCCTGCAGCAGGCGCAGTTCTGCGTAGCGCATTTTTCGCTCATCTTCTTTAATCTGATGAACCATGATTTCCAGATGTTCCGACATTTCATTGATACTTTCCGAAAGTTGGGACACCTCATCCTTGGTTGTCGTTGCGGCACGCACCGAAAAATCACCTTCCGAAATCTGTTTCGTCACCCCGCATAATTGTCGTATCGGCTTCGCAATGCTTTCCGATAAAATAACCGCAACAATCACCACACAGACTACAATCACCAGCAGAAGAATCACCCACAGCACAATAAACTGCTCTACCCTGCCATTCAGTTCTACTTTCAGATTCTCAATACTTCTGGTCTGATAATATATGTAATACTGGATATCATCCTGAATCAGTTCTGTCAGAATATAGATATTGTTATCTAACATTTCTATATTTTCATCGTAGCGGCTGCCTTCATCCAGATTCACTTTAATGTCATCTACCCTGTCCTCCAAGGTGTCAATATTGCGCAGAAGCCTCTGCAGCCATGATTGGCTTTCCTTGTCTGTGGTAATCTGCATCAGCATTCCAAAATCTTCCCGCAAATCGCAGATTAAATCATAAGGATTCTTCAGACTTGCATCTTCTTCAATGGTTTCAAATGTTACTGCACCAACCACAAGTTTATATAAACTTTCATCCATTTCATTCTTAAAATTCAGATTATAGCTGTTGGCAATTGTCATATTACTTACAATCTCATCATAAGAATTGCTGTAATTGCGCAATGAAAAAATGAGATATACTGTGACACCGATAAGAGGCAAAGCTGTGACAAAAATAATTAGCATAAGTTTATTGCGTAAGGAATATTTATTCATCTGTTTTACCCCTTCCATATTGCACAATTGTGCAAATTAGTGTACTATGAAACAATAACTTACTTTATTCTATAAATATTGACAAAGAAAGGACCTGATGAGCAGAATGAACTTCTCTCTCTTTCATAAATTAGCAAATTTTATCTGCAAAGATACAGGTGAAAAAAACGAATCATCTAAACTTATCATGATAATTCGTATTCTGATACTTTCCATGCTTTTTTATATTGCAATAAATAGTATAATCTATATCAGTATTTTAAACAATACCGTAATCTCTATTTTATCGGTATCCTTTCTCCTCTTTCTGGGGCTTTTTATCCTGTCCTACCATAAGAAAACCGCTACGGTAGTGTTCATGTTAAATGCCGGAATGCTGTTGTGGATTTTTATTAACGTAACCTGTTTTGGCTGGAACACCGGGGTACAGCATTTTATCCTGGTTTTGTTGGTACTTGGCTTCTTTTCCAGCTATTATCAATACCGGATTAAGATATTGTACGCGGTGCTCTTATGTGCTTTTCGCATCTATCTCTTTTTCCTGTGCAAGAACCACGTTGCCATGGTGACTCTGGACCCCAAGATAAATGATATATTACAGATTACTAATACCATTGCTATTTTCTGGTGTGTTTCCATGATTACTTATGTATTCAGCAAAGATTCCCAGAATCTGGAAAGCAAACTGGTTGAATACAATGCACAACTGATTCGTCAGGCTAATACAGATGCTCTGACTGGTTTATACAACCGTCGAAGAGCAACCGAGTATATGGCAGAAGTATTACGCCCTACCAATAACTTCTGTTCTTCTATCTGCATATGCGATATCGACTTTTTCAAAAAAGTAAACGATAAATATGGCCACGACATTGGTGACGTGGTATTGCAGAAGATATCACATATTATGAAAACAACTTTGGAAGGAAAAGGTTTTATTGCCAGATGGGGCGGCGAAGAATTTCTCATTGTTTTTCCAAACAGTAATGGGGATGAAGCAAATTTCTTATTAGGAGAACTTCGCAACAAAATCAAAATGCTGCAGATAGACGGTGGTTCTGAGGTTTTCAGTATCACAATGACCTTTGGTCTGACAGAATACGATTTTAAAACAGATATTGATTCCATTATTAAAGAAGCCGATGAGAAGCTATATATCGGCAAGAAAAACGGACGCGACCAGATTGTATACTAACTGTTTTTCATCATGTTTTCCGGCTTTCCTACATATATTGTAGTAAAAGTATCAGAAACAGGTCATTCCTTTGAAAAAGAAACTCACTCGCAAACAATGGATAGGAGCAATCATGTTATTGCTCCTTTTTCTCTTATTTACTATCTTTCTTTACAGTCAGTTCCATGAAGATACCCATTTTTCCAAATTCACCCGACATTTTTTTCAGGAAGAACTTACTGCCAATCCTATCAATCTGCATTATACCTTGGCAGATGCCTCTTCGTATGGCATAGATGAATCTTCTCTGACCCTTCCTCAGTATACCTCCGGTCAAGCACTGCAAGAAGCAGATAAAATCAAGGAAACCCTTGCTGCCCTGCAGAATTTTCATCCGGAAAAATTATCAGGGGAAAATCAATATACCTATCTGCTGCTCCTTACCTATTTGCAAGCCAGACAAAACTGTGCCGCTTATGCCTATTTTGAAGAACCCTTTTCCCCTTCCTCCGGCATCCAGTCCGAACTTCCTGTTTTGCTGGCAGAATACCGGCTTGCTTCGGTGCAGGACATTGAGAATTACCTTGCCATTCTCTCACAAATTCCTGTCTATTTAAATGGACTCCTTCTTTATGAGCAGGAAAAAGCAGATGCTGGTCTGTTTATGGCAGACTCTGCTGTTGATAAGGTCATCCAGCAGTGCAGTGCATTGATGAATCCTGCTGAGCTGGAAGCCGGAGAACATTTTCTGGAAGTCACCTTCCAAAACAGGCTAAGCGAACTGACTGCCCGAAACATCATAAATGAAACCGAATCACTGGCGTGGCAGTCGGAAAACAATCGTCTTCTCACCACAGTTGTGGCACCCGCCTATGATAAGCTTGCCGACGGGCTGACCTTATTAAAGGGCAGCGGAACCAATTCCCAAGGTTTATGCCACTTCCCAGACGGACAGGAATATTATGAGAACTATCTGCATCTGGTAACCGGTTCTTATCGCAGTGTGCCCGAAATAAAAACCCTGCTTTCGGAAGATTTTAGTGCCAATTATGCTGCTTTGCTCTCTTTGCTCCAAGAATATCCTGCCCTGCAGACTTCTCTTTCTGCCGAAAGTTCTGCACTTACTTCTCTGTCACCAGAAGAAATGCTTGCTCTCTTACAGACCATGATAACTACGGATTATCCTGCCATCCCTTACGCCGCCAGCGAGTCCTCTTCCTACACCGTAAAGTTTGTAGACGAATGTCTGGAAGCGTATACCGCACCTGCCTTTTATCTTCTGGCACCCATAGATGATACCCGGCAGAATACCATTTATATCAACCGACAGGATACCGACGAAGGGCTTACCCTTTTTACCACCCTTGCTCACGAAGGCTATCCCGGTCATCTGTACCAGACAGTTTACAGCAGGCAATACCTAAAACACACCAACGCAGACCCGGTTCGTAACCTTCTGCACTATGGCGGCTACGTAGAAGGCTGGGCAATGTATGCAGAGTTATCCTCCTATGATTATGCTGCCCGTCTTGCTGCAAAAGAAAATGATACCCTGAAAGCAGTCTGTCAGGCAGAAAAATGGAACCGACAGATTCAGCTTTGCCTGTATTCTCTTCTGGACATTGCCATTCATTACGAGGGCGCATCTTATGAAAGAGTCTACGATATTCTTGCGGCTGCCGGATGCACAAACGAACAGACCGTTCATGCCATTTATGATTATATTGTGGAAGAGCCTGCCAACTATCTGAAATATTATCTAGGTTATCTGGAAATTGAAGCATTAAAAAACCAGGCAGAAACTGCCTGGGGTAATGCTTATCGCCTATATGATTTTCACTGCTTCTTTCTAAACAATGGTCCTGCCGATTACAGAACCCTATCAAGACTGTTGTCCATTACAACCCGATAAAAAGAAATGATTGATACGACTCAGAGCTTTCTCCAATACCTGCTGTTCCTCCTCTGACAGTTCCTCTACAATAGAGGCTATCATCTGTTCATGAAAACGCTGGTGATGGAGAAATGCCAGATTTCCTTTTTCCGTCAGGGAAACTAAAACCACCCTTCTGTCTTCTTCACTGCGTACCCTTTCCACATAGCCTTTTTTCACCAGACTGTTAATCGAAATGGTAAGCGTTCCTGTTGTAACGCGCAGTGCTCTGGCTACGGTAGTCATATTTTTCTGCTCACCTATACCGATAGCTTCTATCACATGCATATCATTTGTAGTCACATCTTTATATTCTTCTGTACGAATTGCCTGTTCTTCAATCGCATTGATATTGCGAAACAACTTTACCAGCACTTCATTCAGTGCATTATTGATATCCATATTAATCCCCGTTTCTGAGCGACTTGTCGCGAAGAGGTACAAGAATCTCAAATTCTCGTCTGCCCTCAGAGCTCTTATCTGCCCCCATTCTAGCAAATAAGACTTTGAGAGTCAAATATTTTGATAGGTTATTCAATGGATTTCAACGATTCCGCCATATTTATCTTCTCCAGCTTAAACTGCATCAGACCATTTACAAACATCGAGAAAATAACCGTCAGCACAAAACTCAGAAGATAACTGACAGGTGCTACATAGGTCTTAAAGGACACCATATCAATCCGTATCTGATACATGATAAACCAGTGTAGCCATTTTCCAAGCAGCAAGCCAGCCAAAGCTCCCATGCCTGTCAGCATAATATTTTCACGAAATACGTAATCAGCGGTTTCTTTGGCATAAAAACCAAGCACCTTAATTGTGGCAATCTCACGAATCCTCTCGGTAATATTGATATTGGTAAGATTGTAAAGCACAATAAACGCAAGTGCCCCTGCACAGAGAATCACCAGTGCGACTATATAGTTCATACTTGTCAGCATATTGTCAATTCTGCCGCGCATATCCTCTGTTACCGATACCGCAAGTACCTTGTCCAGATTGGACAGCTCCGCTGATGCTTCATGGTTTTCTATTCCTTCCCGGATATTAGCAAAGGCACTTTTGTATTCCGGCTCCCTGCCAAGCTGCTTCTGATAAGTTTCTTTGCTCAAATAAACATAATTATAAACAAAGTTTTCACATAGTCCGGACACTCTGACGGTCATCTGATGCATATCATTATCCCGCAAAGTAATTTCATCACCAATCTGAATCCCCAGTGTTTCTGCAATTTTCGCGGTCAGAATGGCTTCTCCTTCTCCCGGATAAGCAAGAGGCTCTCCTTCTTCGGTATGCAAATCCAGAAACTGTCCTATTTTATCCTGATTCTGCGGAATTTCCATATAGACCGTTTTGGTCTGTCCGTCATAAAGCAAGTCAACACTTTCCTCCAGCCGATATTCCAGCTCTTCGACAACCTCTGCCGCTTCTTCTTTCAGTCTGCTTTGTTCTTCTTCTGTTACCGCATCCGCAAAAGTTAAACCAATATCAAATTTCTGAATCTGGTTAAACTGTAATTCTCCAATGTTGGCAACCGAATCCCGGATACCAAAACCTGCTACCAGCAAAGCAGTACAGCCACTGATACCCAGTATCATCATAAAGAAACGTTTTTTGTAACGAATCATATTACGGAAAGAAACCTTGTGCAAAAATTTCATCCGACTCCAAAGAAAAGGAATGTATTCCAGAAAGATTCTTTTTCCGTTCTTAGGTGCTTTGGGACGAATCAGATTCGCCGGAGCACTTATCAGTTCGTAGCGGCAGGACAGATAGGCAGTGCCCACAGAACACACCAGTGCCGCTATCAGGGAAACCACTAACATCGTTCCATCAAAAAGATAGTATAATCTTCCCATATCATACATAATGCTGTAACCAGTCCATATCGTCTTAGGAAACAGCCATGTTCCGCCAAAAAATCCAGCAACTGCACCAATCACCGCTGCACTTCCCGCATAGAATACGAATTTACCCATGATTGCCCCATTGCTGTACCCTAAGGCTTTCAATACACCAATCTGGGTTCTCTGTTCTTCTACCATGCGGTTCATGGTAGTCATACAGATCAGTGCCGCTACCAGGAAGAAAAAGATGGGAAAAACATCGGCTACTGCTGCCACAATATTGGCATCGCTTTCAAAGCAGGCATAACCTACATTGGTATCTCTGGTAAAAACATAACAATCCGGCTCTTCCAACTCCTCCAGTTCTTTCCGGGCATCCGCCAATTCGCTTCTGGCATCATCTATTTCTATCTGGGCATCTGCTATTTCTTCCTCATACTCTGCCCTTGCCTCTTCATACTCCGTTCTTCCTTCTGCCAGCTCGTCCTTCGCCTGCTTTAGTTCCTTCTCTCCAGCAGTTAACTGCTCTTCCTGGAATGCCATCTGGCTGCGTGCTGCTTCTACCTGCTCTTTGCCTGCCTGAATCTGCATCCTGGCTGACTGATACTGTTCTGCCGGCATCATGCCTTCCATGACAAGCAGTTGTTCCTCTTGGGCAAGCAATTCTGCTTCCTGGGCATCCAGCATATCTTTGGCTTTTCTCAGTTCTTCCCTGCCATCTGCAATCTCCTTCTCATGACTGGCAAGTTCCTTCTCTCCATCTTCTATTTTCTCTAAGGCATCCGCTAACTGCCCTTCTGCTTCTGCTGATTGCTCGTCTAATTCATTCTGGGCATCATCCAGTCTGGTCTGGGCATCATTCAGCTCATTTGTAGCATCCTCAACCAGTTCATGATACCTTTCCATAACCACTTCTTCTGTTCTATTCTCCACATTTTCCTGTACTGCATCCACAACATCATAATATTCATCCGATAATACATAGTGTTTCTCTTGCAGCGTTAAGAAAATTTCTGTCATATATTCACTGTCAAAAGCTTCTCCCGGCACATAAATATATCCATTTACTTTTCCATCCCCTATGGAAGTAGTGCCGCGCTCAAAGTTAATATAATAAGGAGAACGCGCCAGACCTACTACCCGAAAAGTGCGAACTGCAAACATCGATAAGGTATCCTCATCATTATTCTCTGTTACAGTAATCTCAGTCCCTATCATACTTTCATCATAAAGAGCAGAATCTAAAATACATTCCTCTGCACGTTCCGGCTTTCGTCCGGCAGTGATTTCAATTCTGTTGATGGTTTCCGGAATCTCATGAATCTTGTAAACCACCTCGTTGCCTTCCTCAATAGAGCACAGCGCATCAACTGAAATCGTACCTTCTATATTTTCCATGCCCTCTATGTCTGATAATTTGTCAACATCTTCTTCTGTAAAACCGATAGTAGACAATAACCGAAAATCATAAAAATTCTGGTCTTCCAAATAATGGTCCAATGTTTCAATCATTGCCGGCTTAGTTACTTTTAGTCCGGAGAAAAAAGCAACTCCCAGCATAACAATTGCTAAAATTGCCAGATAGCGTCCCAGACTCCCTTTTATCTCCCGAATCGTTGTTTTTATCATTGCGTTTCTCATGGATATGACTCCTCAATATCGTTTCTGACGGTATTTTACCATTCAATCTCTTCTACTGGAACAATGTGCTCATTCATCTCTACACTGCGAATTGTTCCACTTTTCACTGTAATCACCCGGTCTGCCATAGCAGTTAATGCCTGATTATGCGTGATAACCACTACTGTCATTCCTTCTCTGCGACAGGTATCCTGCAATAATTTTAAGACCGCTTTGCCAGTATTATAATCCAGTGCACCCGTTGGTTCATCACATAAGAGCAACTTCGGATTTTTCGCCAGTGCCCTTGCAATTGCTACCCTCTGCTGTTCGCCACCGGATAACTGTGCCGGAAAGTTTCCTGCACGTTCTTGTAACCCGACCATCTCCAGTACGCTCTTTGCATCTAACGGATCTTTGCAAATCTGAGCTGCCAGTTCTACATTTTCCAGAGCAGTCAGATTCTGGACCAGATTATAAAACTGAAAAACAAAGCCGATATCATAACGTCGGTAGGTGGTAAGCTTCTTTTTGTTGTAAGCTGATATTTCTTCCCCATCTAACAGCACATGCCCGCTTGTAATACTGTCCATTCCTCCTAAAATATTCAAAATCGTTGTTTTTCCGGCACCAGATGCCCCTACAACGACACAAAATTCTCCTTTTTCAATGGTAAAATTCACATCCTTTAAGGCTTCAATATCTACCTCACCCATATGATAAATTTTACTTACATTCTTAAATTCTACAAAAGCACTCATTCTCTTTCTCTCCTGTTACTATCCCACCTGGGACTGCTACTCTTCCATCATACTGTCCAGATAACCTCTGTCCCAGAGCAGTATTTTTAGTTTCTTCGCCGCTTCTACCGCCGGCGCAGTAAAGTATTGATTCGTCATCACAACGCCTACCATCCGGTCATAATAATCTCTTCCGGCATATGCCTGCTGTATGGCATCCACACCCACTGGCATGGCATAGCGTTTACACTGAATGGCATAGGTCACACCTTCTTTTTCTGCCAGAATATCAATTCCATAATCTCCGCTGCCGCGGGTCACCTCTACTTCAAGGAAACCTTTCTTTTCCAGAAGTTCTGCACAGAAATATTCAAAATCATGTCCTTCCATTTCATCCATCGCATTGCTTCTTCGGTTTTTCCGATAACTGATAACACAATGCCTTATAAAAATACCGGCACACAGACATACCACTATCACAATTGCCAGTATCGCAAGCATGCTCCATAGGTTGTTTATGTTCTCTGTCATGTTCTTCTCCATCATTTGTCATTTCATGCGCCACATGCGCCTATTTTAGCACAGTTGCTGCCTCTCTGGAATATCCAGTATCTTAAAAAAAACTAAAATTTACATCATCCGCGCTAACAAAATACTGACTATTACTCCTGTAAAGGTAGTCAGAACCGCACCCGCAAGTGTATATCTGGTCTTGGTAACTTTCGCTGCCAGATAATAAACGGACATGGTATAAAACACAGTTTCTGTACAACTCATCATAATGGAAGTCGTCATGCCAAGCAAAGAATCCGGACCATGCTCTTTGAAAATATCCAGCACCAGACCAGTTGCTGCGGAAGAAGAAAACATTTTAATAAAAATCAATGGAACCAGTTCCGAAGAAATTCCTGCTTTGTCTGTTACAACCGAAAAAATACTGCCCAAAAATTCTAAAAATCCAGATGCCCGCAGAACTCCCACTGCCACCATCAGACCGATAAGCGTAGGCATAATTTGAATAACCGTATGGAAACCATCTTTAGCACCTTTAATAAAATCTTCATAAACATTGCTCTTGGCTGCCAGTCCATATGCCACAATATAGAAAATAATCACCGGAATAATAATATTCGAAAAATGCGAAAAAAACTGTGCCATAAAAAAGCCTGCACAAATCCCTTTTTTAGAATTTATGCAGGCAAATATTATTTTATACTACCTTTTCTTTTCTCAAAGAAATCATCAACAGACTGAACAATCTGCGCCGGCTCCATGGTTTTGAGCAAGTAGCCTTCCGGCTTTAAGGACATCACTTTCATGACACTTTCCTTA
>CAYVUF010000003.1:0-28312 GCA_964454605.1 uncultured Bacteroides sp. | reverse complement strand
GTATTGATGCCATGATTGTTAAGGCACCAGCAGCCATGAAAATTGCATTTGGAGAAAATCCCAAAGTGAATTTTGCGGGGCAGAATACTTCTCCGGCTACCAGAATGGCAATTGCGGCGATGCTGCGGGAAGAGTTATTTCACGCAAAAGCCTATCAGCAGAAGCAATTGCACAATCAAAAGGCTGAGAAGGATTTTCGGTATGAATGCTGGCTTCCGGTATTGGAAGGGAAAATACCGCTGAAGGCGCATGCACACCGGGCAGATGATATTCTGACTGCGGTCAGGATAGCCAAAGAATTTGAACTTTCCATGACCATAGACCATTGCAGCGAAGGACATCTCATTGCAGAAGAATTGAAAGAAAGCGGTTTCCCTGCAATTGTGGGACCGGATATGGCAAGTCGCAACAAAATTGAAGTACAGAATATGGCATTTAAAACAGCAGGCATACTGCAAAAGGCGGGCATACCGATTGCGATTACCACAGACCATCCGGTATCGATGATTCAATTTCTGCCCATTTGTGCAGGGTTGGCGGTAAAATCTGGTCTGCCTGAGGAAGAAGGACTGCGTGCGATTACCATAGAAGCCGCGAAAATCTGCGGTGTGGCAGACCGGGTAGGCAGTCTTGAAGCAGGAAAAGACGGAGATGTTGTGATTTTTGATGGCAATCCGCTGGAAGTATCTACGAAAGCAATCTGCACAATTATGGATGGAAAAATTGTATATTATGATGAAGAAACAGAACTTTTGTGTTAATATGTATGTATTATGGTGAGATGCAGAGGAAAAAGCATGAATAGGAAAAGATTTCATAATATTCTTGCAATCTTTTTGTGTTGTAATGTACTTGCTGGATGCAGTTTGCCGGAATCTTTACCAGTCAGCATAGAGGAATCGAAAGTGAGCGAAATGGCGACACTTGGACTGACACCGGAATTTAACTATGAAGTACCGGAAAGCTTGCCCAATATTGTGGTGGACCAGGTTGGCTATGCAGCAGACAGCAGTAAAGTAGCAGTATTTTGTAGTGAAATACTGCCTTATACATATGACATTATAGATGCAGAAACAAAGAAAGTTGTTTATACAGGAAATATCGAAGAAAAAAGCGGCTTGTCATCCCCTAAAAATGCAGTAAGTTATGGGGATTTTACGGATTTTACCACAACTGGGACTTATTATATACAAGCCGATATCATAGGACAGTCGTATCCCTTTGTGATAGCCCAGAATCCCTATGAAGACATTTTCAAAGCAGCTCAGAAACAGTATTATTACAGCAGATGTGGTATTACGCTGTCCACAGAGCTTGCAGAAGAGGCAGCCCATAATGCCTGTCATACCAATCAGGCACAGCTCAAGGAAGATGCAACGGTGTTGCTGGATGTTTCCGGCGGCTGGCATATGGACGAAAACGGGAACCGGGATGTGGTGGAAGGCTGTCAGGCAGTCAATAGTCTTTTGCTTGCTTATGAATTGTACAGCAATGTTTTTACAGATAATGTAGGAATCCCGGAAAGCGGAAATGGGATTCCGGATATTATGGATGAAATTAAATATGAGGTGGACTGGCTGTTGAAGATGCAGGATACTATCAGTGGTGCAGTTTATGCAGCGGTCAGTGTGATTGACAATCAGATGCCCTCATATATCCTTTATACAGAAAATATTACCATGGATGCAACCATTCAGTTTGCAGCCACGATGGCAAAGTTCAGTTATCTGTATCAGAGTTATGACAGAATCTATGCGACCAGGTGTCTTCAGGCAGCAGACAGAGCTTATCGGTATGCAGGACAGTATCTGAATGATGTAGAAGACGAGGCTTATTTCTTTGCAGCAGCAGAGCTGTATCGTGCCACCGGCAATTATAGTTACCGGACGGTCGTTGATAACTATCTGGACAAGGCACATCGGCTGGATATGGAGAAGGATTCTGTTTTTCTGGGTTGTACCACGTATCTGTCAACCAAGCAGAAGGTAGATGTGGCACTTTGCGAGAAGGTCATTAAAGTGCTGATGAAGACAGTAGAAGATATTGCCTATGAAGCAAAAGCCTCCCCTTATCTGACCGAAGGAAATGCCGGACAGACAAACAATGATGAACTTTTGTGGAAGATGGCAAGGCTGACTGTGGTAGACCATATTATTACAAATCATGAGTATGCCACTGTCTTGGAAAATCATCTGCATTATTTTCTGGGCAGGAATGAACAGTCGGTCAGCTATCTGGACAAAACTGGCAGCCGCAATTACGAAGCAATGGATAAAAAACTTGGCATTATGAAACAGATTGATTTGAATGCTGAGCTGATTCTGATTGTAAGTGTTTTGGAAAACGGACTGATGGAAGAAGTGGCAGTGGAAGAATAATCATGGATAAATGCCAGAAAAAGAATAGAAGAATAGAGTAACAAGAAAAGAACTGGTGCAAATGTGTTACACCAGTTCTTTGTTTTTGAAATAGGTTTCTTTTATGATTTCCTGTACTTTAGTACCGATGGCTTTTTTCTCTTCCCTTGTCATTTCACTCATGTAAATAGGTTTTCCATATTCCAGTACAACATGAGTCTTTTTGATTTTCGGAATATGATCTTCGAAAACAGCAGCCGTGTTATTTAACGTCATTGGAATAATGGCGCATCCGGACTTGTCCGCAATCTTAAAACTTCCTTCATGAAAAGGTAGGAAGGTATCGTTTGTTTTGTTGCGGGTTCCCTCTGGAAAAATACAGATGGAAATACCGGATTTGACTTTCTCAATGCCTTCCAGAATGGTTTTCATACCTTGTTTCAAATCACTTCTGTCTAGGAAAAGACAGTGCAGATAGCGCATCCAGTCACGTAAGAGTGGATAGCGAAGCATTTCCTTCTTGGCAACATAGCCGGTAGGGCGAGGTACCCTTGTATAAGTAATCAGAATGTCGAAGTAGCTTCTGTGGTTAGCTACATACAAGACTGCTTCCTCTTTGGGAACATTTTCCTCTCCAATTACGGTTACTTTGACACCGGACAAAAACAAACAGACACGAAATGCCCAGTTTACAATCGCAAGGGAACTGCGGTTTTTCACATCCATATTCACTTTGCCAATGATAAACTCTACAAGCAATATAGGAATACTGCATACTAAAAATAATACAACAAAAAGAGCAACCAGAATAAATCGAATCATATATGCCTCCTGATAAAACCATATTCACGAATAGGTTTATTATAGTCAAAAATCCTTTTTTAATCAATAGGAATAGACTTTTTGCCTGCATAATAAATTAGTAGTAACAGTAGTAGGCAAAAGGAAAACAGCCATGAGTGAATGGGAAAAAAGAATCATAAGTGTGATGTTGGTAGGTCTGCTATGCCTGAGTGTGGCAGCATGTGGAGTACAACAGAAGGATTCCATGGAGAAAATCAAGGACTTGGAATTTACGGTGATTCCGGAAGACAAATTACCGGAAGAACTGCTTTCTGCGATTGAAGAGAGAAAAGAGGAGCGTTTCAAACTCACCTTTCAGGACCAGGGATTTTTGTACATCTGCATTGGGTATGGAAAACAGGAAACAGGTGGTTACAGCATTGCGGTGAATGAATTGTATGAAACAGTAAATGCAATTTATGTGGATACCAATCTGCTAGGACCGGAGCCGGGGGAGAAGGGAAATCTTTCTCCCAGTTATCCATATGTGGTAATAAAAACAGAATATATTGAGAAGTCGGTAGTGTTTGACTAAAATTTGTGATACAATGAGCGAAACAGAATGTACGAAGGTGAAGAAAATGATATATATTACCAATGGATATGTGATAGACCCAAAGTCCGGTATGGAAGGGTATTATGATATCCTGATAGAAGAAAATAAGATTCTGCGCATGGTAATCCAGGGAACCTCTCTGGAGGAGCTGCAGGATGCTGAAACTTATCCGCAGATACAGTGGATTAATGCGGAGGGAAAGGTTATCCTGCCGGGTCTTGTGGATGTCCATGTGCATTTTCGTGACCCAGGTTTTACCTACAAAGAAGACATTGAAACCGGTGCTAAGGCAGCCGCCAGAGGTGGTTTTACTTCGGTGGTACTTATGGCAAATACAAATCCAGCAGTGGATAACGAAGAAACCCTGCAATATGTTCTGAACAAAGGAGAGAAAACCGGGATTCATATTCATACCTGTGCCAATGTAACCAAAGGTTTACAGGGAAAAGAACTGGTAGACATGGAAGGATTAAGCAGAGCAGGGGCAGCCGGTTTCACAGATGATGGGATTCCCTTGCTGGATGAGGCGTTGTTGGGCATGGCATTAGAGAAAGCAGCACAGCTTGGAAAACCCATTAGTCTGCATGAAGAAAATCCCAGACTTATCCAGAATAATGGTGTCCATGCCGGAGAAGCAGCCAGATACTATGGAATCGGTGGTTCTCCAAGAGAAGCAGAAATCAGTATGGTAGAGAGGGACATTCAGATTGCCTTGAAGAAAGAGGCGGATTTGTCCATTCAGCATATCAGTACCAAAGAAGCAGTGGAACTGGTACGACAGGCGAAAAAGAAGAGCAGTCATATCTGGGCAGAAGCTACACCACATCATTTTACGCTGACGGAGGATGCAGTGATTAAGCATGGCACGCTTGCCAAAATGAATCCGCCTCTTCGGGAAGAAGCAGACCGGAAGGCAATTATCGAAGGGTTACGTGATGGCACCATTGATATGATTGCAACGGACCATGCACCGCACAGCGCCGAAGAAAAGGCAAAACCTTTGACAGAAGCACCAAGCGGTATTATCGGACTGGAAACTTCGTTATCGCTGGGGATAAAGGAGCTGGTGAATCCGGGTTACCTTACGATGAAGCAGTTAATGGAAAAAATGAGTCTTGCACCGGCAAGATTATATCATCTGGATGCAGGATATCTGGCAGAGAATGGACCGGCAGATTTGGTGATTCTGGATGAGAAGGCAGAATGGATTGCAGGGGATTATGAATCGAAAGCATCCAATACTCCTTTTACCGGAGAAAAGATGCCGGGAGTCATTGTCTATACGATATGTGACGGAAAGATTGTATATCAAGGGTGAGTTATTTCACAGAATTTTGAAATAAGAGAGGAACAGAACATGGCACAGAAGAAGAAAGTGACCGCAACCGTTGTGTCACAAAAAGAAATTGCAGAGCAGATTTATGATTTGTGGCTGGAAACGGATTTGGCAAAGGATGCCAGACCGGGACAGTTTGTAGCAGTTTATCCTAAGGATGCCAGTACCTTACTGCCGCGGCCAATCAGTATTTGTGAAGCAGATAAGGAGAAGGGCAGACTTCGCCTGGTTTATCGGATTGCAGGAAAAGGAACCAAAGAATTTGCATCCTATCAGACCGGTGACAAGGTGGCGGTTCTTGGAGTACTTGGCAATGGCTTTCCTTTGGAGAAGGCAGAAGGAAAGAGAGTATTTCTGATGGGCGGCGGTATCGGGATTCCGCCTATGCTGCAGTTAGCCAAGGAATTGAAGGCAGAGAAACAGATTGTGGTTGGGTATCGGAATCAGGAATTGTTTTTGCAGGAAGATTTAAGCCAGTATGGAAAAGTTTATGTTGCAACGGAGGATGGCAGTGCAGGCAGTAAGGGAAATGTTATGGATGCCATCGGGGATAATGATTTGCAGGCAGATGTGATTATGGCGTGCGGTCCAATGCCGATGCTTCGTGCAATTAAGAAATATGCCCAAGAGCATAATATAGAAGCCTATATTTCCTTGGAAGAGCGTATGGCATGCGGTGTAGGAGCCTGTCTTGGCTGTGTGTGCAAAACAAAAGAAGTGGACCATCATTCGCATGTGAAGAATGCGCGCATTTGCACCGATGGTCCGGTATTTGAAGCAAAAGAGGTGGATATCTGATGAATACAAAAGTAACAATTGCAGGTGTAACATTAAAAAATCCGGTAATGACCGCATCCGGAACCTTTGGCTCTGGCATGGAATATGATGAATTTGTAGACTTGAACAGGCTTGGTGCAGTGGTAACAAAGGGAGTTGCAAATGTGCCCTGGCCCGGTAATCCGACTCCTCGCGTTGCTGAAGTGTATGGCGGTATGTTAAATGCAATCGGACTTCAGAATCCGGGAATCGATGTTTTTGCCAAGAGAGATATTCCATTTCTGAAGAAATACGATACGAAGATTATTGTCAATGTTTGTGGAAAAACAGTAGAAGATTATCTGGAGGTTGTGGAAAGACTGGGGGATGAACCAGTGGATATGTTGGAAATCAACGTGTCCTGCCCGAATGTAAAGGAAGGTGCAATTGCTTTTGGACAGAAAGCAGATTGTCTGTATGATATAACATCCCAGATTAAGAAAAAGGCAAAACAGCCGATTATCATGAAACTTAGTCCGAATGTAACGGATATTGCAGAGATGGCAAAAGCGGCGGAAGCAGCAGGCGCAGATGCGTTGTCCATGATAAATACCCTTACTGGAATGAAAATTGATATTCATCGCAGAAAATTTGTGCTGGCAAATAAAACAGGCGGTATGTCTGGTCCGGCAGTGAAACCGGTGGCAGTGCGTATGGTTTATCAGGCAGCACAGGCAGTTAAAATCCCAATTATTGGAATGGGTGGGATTGCCACCGCAGAAGATGCGATTGAATTTCTGTTAGCAGGAGCCACTGCAGTTGCAGTGGGAGCCATGAATTTTGTGAATCCATATGCGACCATGGAAGTTGTGGATGGCATAGAAGCCTATATGAAGAAATATGGGGTGGAGGACATTAAGGAACTGGTTGGCGCAGTCCAGTCTTAAGAAAAGATACCAGATAAATCCAGAGAATATATTACCTCTATGCGGCATACAATACAGTAAGTATACGCATGGAGGTATTTTTTGTGGAGCTGGTTAAGAAAAAAATACATATGGATCGTATTGCAAACAGAGCCGGAACCCAGGTGGTATTGGAAGAGGATGTAAATATATCAGATAACCGACCGGATGCCAGTCATCTGATTGGTTCCAAAGGCAGCATAGTTTTCGATGAAGTACGTGTGTCTGAGGACCGGGTTAATCTGAAAGGCAAATTACAGGTACAGATGCTATATCTGACCGAAGAGGACGGAATATGTGCCAGTATGAATGCGGCAATTCCCTTTGAAGAAAAAATCAATATGGAAGGTGTGAAGAATGGGGATACTGTTCTTCCGGCATGGACCATGGAAGATTTAAGCGTAGGGCTTATCAATTCCAGAAAGCTGAGTGTGCAGGCAGTGCTTTCTTTCACGTTGGAGTGGGAGGAAAAATTGGAGCAGGAAGCGGCAGTGGATATTTATCATGAAGAGCCGGTAGAATACCGGAAACAGACTTATCCGGTTTTACAGGCAGCAGTGAATATCAAAGATATTTTCCGGATGAAAGAAGAAATGGAACTGCCAAGCCATCTGCCTAATGCTTTTCAAATGGTCTGGAGCAGCATTACACTGAACAACGTTGAATTTAAGGCACTGGATGAAAAAATTGTTATACAGGGGGAAATGAAAGCCTTTTTCTTATACGAAGGAGAAGGGGAGAACGATAAAACACTCTGGTATGAAAATACAGTACCCTTCAGTGGTATGATAGAATGTCATGGCTGTCAGGAGAATATGATACCAGATATCCGTTATACAATTTCCCAGTGCAATGTAGAAATCCGGGCAGATTTGGATGGAGAAGAAAGAGTTTTTTGTATCGAAAATGTATTAGATTTGGATATCCGGCTGTATGAAGAAGAGAATCTGGAAGTGTTGTCAGATATTTATGGTGTGGCAAAAGAAATAGAAGCTGTCACAACCCAGGTTCCACTGAAACGACTGCTTTTTCACAGCAGCGGCAAATGTAAAGTGGCTGAGCATGCGAAAATCCAGAATCCGGAAATGCACATGTATCAGTTGATTCACAGCGAAGGGGAAATTCAGATTTCCGAAGAGCGAATTGTGGAAAACGGAATTATGGTGACAGGAACCTTGTGCATTACTACGATGTATCTGTGCACAGGAGGACAGAATACCTTATATACTACCAAAGCGGTGCTGCCTGTGGAGCAGACCATCGAAGTGCCAGGAATACAGCAGACCAGTGTGCACCGTCTTCAGTGGAATTTGGAACAACTGGTGGTTACCATGTTAGATAGTGATGAACTGGATATCAAGGCTGTTTTAAACTATCAGATGATTGTGTTTTCCACGGATATGACAAGTCTGATTACGGATATGAAAGTGACGGAATTAGACATGAATAAAATCAGTGAACTGCCGGGGATGGTGATTTATATTGCCAGAGAAGGCGATACTCTATGGGATATTGGCAAACGTTATTATGTACCGATTTCACAGCTTAAGGAAGTAAATGAACTGACTTCTGAAAGTATAAAAATGGGAGATAAGATTCTGGTAATCAAGGGAATGAGTTAAAGACAAAAAACAACCATACCCACAGGAGTGAAATGATACGTGGGTATGGCTGCTAAAGGAAATAAAGAGATAACGGTTTTAGATTTCCACTGAAATGGTATCAGCAGAAGGAGTAAGCAGGGTATCGTTTCCATCGGACTGCATAGCAGCACCGGAAACAGAAACCGCTTTTACATTGACAAGGCGAATGGTATAAGCCTTGTCTGTTTTTGTCTGAATGGTAATTACAGAACCATTTTTAACCGCAGAAATGGTAAGGTCAGCATTTTGCTCCATATCATAAATTGTGGTAGCTGCTTCTTTTCCATCTACTAAAGCATAAATACGAAGTTCTGCATGGTCAGCATAATCATAATCGGGTTTGTCATCATGAGAACCCAGTGCAACAATGCTGTTTTCTTTTACCATCAGAGGCAGATGCAGATAGTCATATTCTTTCTCTATCCAGCCTGCACCTTCCATCACTTCTCCGGTGAAGAAATCTGTCCAGGTACCCTTTGGCAGATAGAAAATACCTTTGCTCTCGTCGTTAAAGATAGGAGCTACCAGAAGATTATCTCCTAACATATACTGCTTATCTAAGTGTGCACAGTTTCTGTCTTCGGTAAATTCTAATACCATACTGCGCATGGTAGGAACACCGGAATGAGATGTATCAATGGAAGTTTTGTATAAGTAAGGCATCAGGGATGCTTTCAGTCTGGTAAAGGTTCTTACTACGTCAACTGCTTCTTCATCATAAACCCAGGGAACACGATAGGAGCTGCTGCCATGCAGACGACTGTGGGAAGATAACAAGCCGAAAGCTACCCAGCGTTTGTAAACATCCGCAGTAGAGGTGCTTTCAAATCCACCGATATCGTGTGCCCAGAAACCGAAACCGGACATTAACAGGGACAAGCCGCCGCGTAAACTTTCTTCCATTGACTCGTAATCAGACCAACAGTCACCACCCCAGTGTACCGGGAATTTCTGACCGCCTACGGTTGCGGAACGAGCGAACAGCACAGCGTTGCCTTTGCCGCGTTTTTTCTCCAATAATTCAAATACCACTTTATTGTAAAGGTAAGTATAATAGTTGTGCATTTTTTTCGGGTCAGAGCCATCATGGTAAACACAGTTTACTGGGATTCTTTCGCCGAAGTCTGTCTTGAAACAATCTACTCCCATATCAAGCAGTGCTTCCAGTTTCTCCTGATACCATTTGCAGGCATCTGGATTTGTGAAGTCTACCAGAGCCATACCAGGCTGCCACATATCCCACTGCCATACATCACCATTGGTACGTTTTAAGAAATAACCTTTCTCCATACCTTCTGCAAAAAGTGCAGATTCCTGTCCAATATATGGATTAATCCAGACACAGATGTTTAACCCTTTTGCTTTAATACGCTGGAGAAGACCTGCCGGGTCAGGGAAAACATCCTCATCCCAGATAAAATCAGACCAGTGAAAGCCTTTCATCCAGAAACAGTCGAAGTGGAAGGTACGAAGCGGAATACCGCGCTCTAACATACCATCGATAAAACTCATAACCGTTGCTTCATCGTAGTTCGTGGTAAAGGAGGTAGATAACCACAATCCGAAGGTCCAGGGAGCCGGAAGTGACGGTTTGCCGGACAAATCGGTATATCTTGTCAGAACGTCTTTCATGGTAGGACCATTGAAAAAGAAGTAATCCAGACTGCCGCCTTCTACGCTGAATGCTGTTTTGGTAACATTTTCGGTTGCAAATTCAAAAGAAACACGTTCCGGGTGATTTACTAAAATACCATAACCTTTGTTGGAAACAAAGAAAGGAATATTTTTATAGGACTGTTCGGTACTAGTACCGCCATCTTCGTTGTAGATTTCAACGGACTGTCCGTTTTTGACAAAAGGAGTAAAACGTTCTCCAGTACCATATAAAAGTTCGCCTACACCAATGCTTAACTGTTCCCGCATATAGGTGTTGTCCAAATCACCATTTAAGTCATAACAATCGCCTTTCCAATTGGTTTTCATCATGGCAAGGTCACGATTGCCGCTTTGGGTAATCACTTTACCATTACGGATGTAACGCATAGACCAGTTTTGCTTATCAATTTCCAGGGAGAGAGAACCACTTGTGATGGTTATCTTTTCGTTGGAATCATTCACCTGTAAGCTCTGTGGATTGTCTAAATTCAGTTCAAAGGACGGACTCTTCTGGCAGACACCCATATAGTGGTCTGTCTGGATACGAAGTACTTCCGGCATGGGGGAACTGATGCGGATGGTTAAGTTTGCACCGCCGAGCGTGTCACCGCGATGATTGATTTTGTGGGTTGGTGCACACAGAGTAACCATTTTGTCTTCGATTTTTGTGTCATAAACTTCCTGTGGTGAGAAACAGGCTGTTCCTTCTTTGAGCAGCCAGCAGCCATTACTGAATTTCATAAGTTTCCTCCATTCTTTTCGATAAATAATATTAGGTACATTGTTATCGGAACCATGTCCTGCTGCCTAAAAAGAGTAATAAGTAACTGCATAGAAAGTCAAAAAGTTACTATATTAAAATTCTAAATTCTATACTATTATAAAAACTACCATCAGGAAAGTATACAGCTTTTTTTGGAGTTGAAATACGGTAATTTGTAGTGATGTATCAGTAGGTATAAGGCGGAATACGCTAAGAAATGGGGATAGGTATGGGAAATTTTACAGATAGGGAAAAGAGAATCCGGGGGAAAATACCCTATACATCAGGACAGATATCGGCGGAACCTACCGTTTTGACCGAGGGCAGAAAAGATGGCATAGCTGATAGACCATGTAACAATGGAAGATTTAAGTGAAACGTTTCCGATTGTACTGGCATTGGATGACAAATATCCGGAACGATTGTATCTTGTCTGTGGTGTGCACCGGGAAGGGGCAGGCGTGATAGCAGTATCGGAGGACCATGGAGAAAAACACCGGAGAGTGATGTACAGATTTCTTTGGAAGAGGTAGACATGACAGCCCCCTGGTATAAGAGCGAAGAATATGCCAAATATCATCAGAAGGGTATACAGGCAACTCTGGTAAATGGTAAAATTACAGCAGAGGTTATGGTTTTCTATGGAATAATCCGGCTGAAATTGAAGAGCAGTATTCAGCGGCTACTGGAAGAAAACCTATGATGCCGGAATACGGTATGGGTTATTGGCAGTGTAAACTGCTTTACAATGTACCAATTGTTATCCGGTAGGGTATGCCAAAGGCTTCTACGATGGTTTGCCTGGGAAGCATTTTGTCCGGTCTTTCGTATGCATGGAGAGCGTTCCCCATGGTATGAACGTGAACAGGAATATATTAACGGAGTCAGACAGCATACCAGTGGACAGGACAATGAGGTTTGGAGTTTTGGAGAGGAAAATTATCAGATACTGTCCAAATATCTGTTTATCCGCGAAAAACTTCGTCCTTATCAAAGAAGCATGGGAAATAGAGGATGCTTATATGTTTGGACCGGATTTGTTAGTGGCTCCGGTGATGGAGGAAGGTCTGTGTTCCGGCACCGCTTGCGATTATTCCGGTTATGATAAGAGAAGGAAAAGAATACGAAATTTATGAATGAACTAGTAAAACTGACGAAGATATTTAATAAGGCAACCATCAAACAGCAGTTATATAGTATGTATACGGTTGTTGTGGTTGTGCCCATTGTTCTGATTGGTGTTTTTCTAATGATTGTTAATTACCGCCTGATGATAGAATATCATCGGGATTTATTGGAATCGGACAATCTCCGGGTGCGGAATATCTTATTTGAAATCACCACCCAGATTTACAACATTTCAGAAAATATATCTTTTGAAGATACTTTGCAGGAAGTTTTGACTGGAAATTTTGAAACAAAGGATGATTTTGCGGAAGCAGTGAATCGTGTTTCTGTCTTAGAGGCTTTTGAAGGCAATTATACGGAAATCAGTGATATCACAATTTATACGGATAATCCTTCCATCAGTACCTATAAGCAGTTTGTTTCAGTGACTGACGAAATAGCAGAAGAAGCGTGGTATCAGAAAGCAGTTGCCCAGTCTGGTGTTTTCTGGGAAGGGGTGTCACAGACGGATGAATATGCGAATGAATATTGGAATCTGTGTCTGATACGAAAAATACCATTAGTCAAATCCACTTATCATGCAGTTCTGGTGATTCGTATCAGTGATAATTATTTGCGGACCAGAGCAGACAGCAGTGAATATGTCAGCATGGCATCGGTGGATGAGGGTGAGATTTTTTACAGTTCAGACCGTACACAATACGGAAGGAAGCAGTTGATTTCCATTGACTATACAGAACCTTATTATCGTTATTTGGGGAATGCGAGCAGAAATGGAAACCTGAGTTTTGTGGATGTTTCCACCCTTCATTTATATCAGTCAGATTCGAAAATTTATATTTGCACTTTTAACGAACAGGTTTATAAGAGTATACAGCATATTTTATATATTTGTCTGGCAATCATTCTTCTTGCCCTTGTGATACCGGGCATTATGATTCATGTTTTTACGACTTATTTTACCGATAGAGTCAATGTCTTACGTCAGGAGATGCACAAGGCAAGCCGGCAGGATTATGAGCTGATTTCGACTTTTCAGGGAAATGATGAATTATCAGAAGCCTTTGCGGATTTGCAGGTTATGGTACAAAACATCAAAGAGCAGGAAGCAAAAGTGTATGAGGTGCAGATTAACGAAAAGGAATTGCTGATTCAGCAGCAGGATATGGAATTTAAAATGCTGGCAAGCCAGATTAATCCACACTTTCTGTATAATACATTGGAAACCATCCGTATGAAGGCATTTACAGCAGGGGACAGGGAAGTAGCAACCGCCATTAAACTGCTTGGTAAGTCGATGCGATACGTTCTGGAAAATACAGGAACTTCTTTTACAACCTTAGAAAAGGAATTAAATCATGTGGCAATTTACATGAACATTCAGCAGCTTCGTTTCGGTGAACGGATTCATTATCAAGAAGAAATAGAAGAGGGACTGGATTTAACCCAGTATCAGATTCTGCCTCTTTTGCTGCAGCCAGTAGCAGAAAACGCGATTGTGCATGGTCTGGAAGAGATGGAAACAGGGGGCGAAATCAAGCTGTCTGTGTATCAGAAAAAAATGGAAGAAAGAGAACTGCTTTTTGTGGATATTACGGATAATGGATGCGGTATGGATGAAACAGTGCTTGAGAAGCTGCGTAAGGACATCGAAATGAAAGATATGAGCCGCAGTAAAAGTATTGGTATGTACAATATTAACCAGAGAATCAAGTTGTATTATGGAGAAGGTTACCGGATTCATGTTTATTCGGAACCGCAGAAGGGGACAACGGTACGTTTGATGTTCCCAGTGGAGAAAATGATACAGGGATAAAAAAATGACTGTATTTTTTATCAATTCTTTCTGGTATTTTAATTTTATTCCCCAAATTATAATAAATACATCATAGGAAATACATAATTTCCTATGGTGTATTTTTTCTTTCAGGGAAATTAAGAAAGGATGAGCAGATATGAATGAAAGTAAAACCTCAAGAGAAAAAGTAGCGGATAAGTTATACATTATTATCCGGATTGCCATTCTTGTATCGGTTGTGTTCCTCTTCATTCCGGGACTGAATCCGGCCAGAATCAGCGGACTTATCAACAGAAACCTGTCCTTATTTACATCAGGACTTTCTTACTCCACTTTGACAGATGGTTTTGGACGTTCCTTCAAAAAGGGATGGGTGGACCCTTCTACAATGAAACTGGTATATGTATCAGCACTGTGTATGTGTCTTGGTATTGCTGCACAGGCAACAGGCGGATGTATGTCAGTGGGAAACCGGAAATTTAAAAGACTGGCTAACTGGGTTACGTTAATCGGAAGTGCAGTGGAACTTATTTGCATGAGTGGTATTTATATTGCATATGGACAGATTGCACAGACTCCGAAGCCGAAGAAAGTAGAACCGATTTTCCCAGGCGGCTTCTGGGTAATTATGGGAGTTGGTATCTTACTTTTGGTGCTGTCCCTGATACAGTGCTTCTTGTTACCGAAAGCAGCAAAAGAGGATAAATACGAAATAGAATCCAAATTTAAATTATTCTTGATGTTTATGCCTTTCCTTGCGTTAGTAGGTGTTTTCTCTTACCTTCCTTTGTGGGGATGGAGATATGCTTTCTTCGATTATAAAGTTGGCGATACCCTGAGTATGGATAAATTTGTAGGGTTTAAGTGGTTTCTGGAACTGGTTAAGAATCCGGCAACCGTCAGAGATATTGTAAGAGTATTGAAAAATACGCTGGCAATGAGTGGACTTGGTATCCTGACAAGCTGGCTGCCTATGGCATTTGCGATTTTCTTATCCGAAATCAAAAATATGAAGTTCCGAAGATTTGTACAGACTTTTACAACCGTTCCAAACTTTATCAGTTGGGTTCTGGTATATGCGATTGCCTTCTGTATTTTCTCTACGGATGGTTTTGTCAGCAGTATCATGGTTAATTTAGGAATCTGGGATTCTGGTGTGAATATGCTGATGAGTGGTGAACATACATGGTTGAAGATGCTTGCATGGGGATTGTGGAAGGGCATCGGCTGGAGTGCCATTATTTACATAGCCGGCATTTCAGGCATTGACAAACAGCTTTATGAAGCAGCAACCGTAGATGGTGCCGGAAGATTCCAGAGAATGTGGAATATTACCGTACCGGGACTGATTCCAACCTTCTGTGTATTGCTTCTGATGTCAGTTGCCAATGTTCTGAGCAATGGTATGGACCAGTATCTGGTATTTGAAAATGCAACCAATACAGATGCAATCATGGTGCTTGACTTGTATGTATATAAACTTGGTATTGGAAAAGGTTCCATTGCACTTACAACGGTTATCAGTATGTTAAAATCAGTAGTCAGTGTTGTATTACTGTTCCTGGCTAACGGCGTTTCCAAATTAGTTCGTGGCGAAAGTATTGTATAGGAGGTGGAAACATGGCAAAGACAGCACAGGAAAAAGCGGATTTAAAAGCAGAAAAGCTCTATAAAAAGAATCATAAATCAAGTATAAAAGCAACACCGGGCGATATTGTGTTTAATATTATTAACTATCTGATATTTGGATTGTTTACTTTAGCCTGTATCTTCCCGTTCTATTACTTGCTTATCAATACGATAAGTGATAATGACTTAGTAATCAAAGGTTTGATTAACTTTATACCAAGAGGTCTGAATCTGGATAACTACAAAGCATTGCTGAACGTAAGTGATTTATCCAATGCCTTTATTGTTTCCATCAGCAGAACCATTCTGGGTACAGCACTTATGGTACTGGCTTCTGGTTTTGTAGGATATCTGGTAACCAAACAGGAGATGTGGGGCAGAAAGTTCTGGTATCGTTTTTTAATCATTACCATGTACTTTAATGCAGGTCTGATTCCCTGGTTTATGAATATGCAGATGTTAGGTTTAACCAATACCTTCTGGGCATACATCATTCCGGGAATTGTAGCGCCTTATAACATTATTCTGGTAAAAACCTATATTGAATCCATTCCGGCAGAACTAGAAGAAAGTGCACAGATGGATGGGGCAACTTACTTGACAGTGTTCCGTAAAATTATCTGGCCGCTTAGCAAACCGATTCTGGCAACCATTGCTATCTTCGGTGCGGTAGGCAACTGGAACTCCTTCACCGATTCCCTGATGCTGATGCAGTCATCACCGGAGTTGTACACGTTACAGCACCGCCTGTATATTTACTTAAATCAGGCATCTAACCTAAGTGCGTTAATGGAATCCGGCGGACAGGTCAGTGAAGCAGCTTTGAAATCAGCCTTAAGCGGCAAAGTAATTAAGTACACAATTTCTATGGTAACAGTGATACCGATTTTGATTGTTTACCCATTTATGCAGCGGTACTTTGAAGAAGGTATTATGTTAGGAGCAGTCAAAGGTTAACAAGAAAAAGCATATAGAAACAAAAAGAAGCTAAAAGCAGGTGTTTATCCGCAGAATGCGGTTTGATAGAACACAAAGATTAAAGGAGGAAGAGAAAAGTATGAAAGCAAAGAAAATTGTAGCATTGTTAATGGCAGCTACTATGGCTGCATCCTTAACAGCCTGCGGTGGCAGTGATTCTGCTGCAACCACAACTGATACTGCTGATACAGCAGCCGCTGATGAAGCAGATGACGAAGAAGAAGCTGACGACGAGGCAGATGCAGAAGGCGAGGCAGAAGCATCGGACGAAGACTACGAGGAATTGTTAGCAGACATTATTCCGGAAGAAACAGTAACGTTAGACGTATTTGACCAGTTGGCAAACTATTCTGGGGAACAGATTGGCTGGTTTGGTCAGGTTATGTTAGAAAAGTTCAATGTAAAACTGAATATTATTCCTGACCCGGATGGAGTATATGAAACACGTATGGAATCCGGTAATCTGGGTGATATCGTTATCTGGGGTAACGATGGAGATGAATACCTTCAGGCAGTAGAGAAAGGTATGCTCTATGATTGGAATGAAGATGACCTGCTTGCTGAGTATGGTCCATATATTGTAGAAAATATGAGCGCAGCATTACAGAAAAATGCAGATATCTCTGGTGGAACAACTTATGGTATCGGACATGATATCGCAGTTGATGCAAGTGCACGTCAGGATATCATGTATACATGGGACCTTCGTTGGGACCTTTATAAGGAATTAGGTTATCCTGAAATCAAGAATTTAGATGATATGGTAAGCGTATTAGAGCAGATGAAAGAAATCTGTCCGACAGATGATAATGGCAAAACAACTTACGGTGTATCCCTTTTCAATGACTGGGATGGTGATATGGTAATGTTCGTGAAATCCACAGCATCTGCATACTATGGATATGATGAATTCGGATTCGGTTTATATGACTCCGTAGAACAGAAATATTATCCTTGTCTGGAAAAAGATGGTCCTTATCTGGAATGTTTGAAATTCTACAATACTTTATACCAGAAAGGCCTGTTAGACCCAGACTCCCAGACACAGAAGTATGACGGTATGGTAGAAGATTACCAGAATGGTACTGCTTTCCTGAACGTATTCAACTTCTTAGGTTCTGCAATGTACAACTCCGAAACACATGCAGCAGAAGGCAAAGCAATGTATCCTTGCCCACCAGCAGATGCACAACCAATCGCTTATGGCCAGAACATCTATGGCGGCAACAGACCTTGGACAATCGGTGCCAAAACAGAGTATCCTGAACTTTGTATGGCAATCATCAACTGGCTTGCAACTCCAGAAGGACGTATGACAGCGGAATATGGTCCAGAAGGTGTATGCTGGTACTATGATGAAAATGGAAAGACCTGCTTCACAGATTTAGGTAAAACAGTAAAACTGGACAACACAGCAGAAATGTCTGATGGTTATACAGGTACTTTTGAAGATGGTGCTTTCAAGATGAATAACACAACATGGGGAATCGATGCAGAAAATGCAGATTCTAATGGTGATTCTTATAACTACAAGAAATGGGAAAGCTTCAATGCAGAAGCAGGTTCTGAAATCGAAGCAGACTGGAGAGAATACACAGGATGCAACACAGCAGATGAACGTGTAGGTCAGACAAATTACAGACTGGCACCTGGTACAACTTATTCTGCAGGTGTAAGATCAGACGAATTACAGGTAGTATGGAATCAGGTTGCTGACTGTATTAAGACAAACTCATGGGCAGCTATCTACGCTGAAACAGATGAAGAATTTGATAAGATTGTAGATGACATGATTACAAAAGCAGCAGATTATGGTTATGACCAGTGTGTTGAGTTCCAGGAGAACGAAGCAAAAATCAGAGCTGAAAAAGAAAATGAAGCAATGGGTAAATAATCGTATCTGTACAGAAAAGAGAACTTAATGTTATAATGATGGGGCTGTTCGATAGGAACAGCCTCATTCTGCTCATAGGGCATAGTGTGAAAACCATGCACAGAAATGGGGATTAAAATGTAATTTCAGGAGGCTGAATATGAAGTTTTTTAGTGTGGATAGTCCGCTTTACCGTTTCTTAAATCGATTATGGGATGTGATACAGCTTAACTTTTTCTGGCTGTTATGCAGTATTCCGATTGTTACCATAGGTGCTTCTACGGCAGCAGCCTTTCATGTGTGCATGAAAATGGTAGATGATGAAGAAGGATATATCAGCAGGGAATTTTTCAAAGGGTTGAAGGAGAACTGGAAACAGGGAACGGTTGTGGGACTTCTGACAATTCTGGCAGCTTATGCAGTGTATCTGGATATACAGATTTTTGAAGCAGTCGAGGGTAATCCGATTGGATTTCTGATTGTAGCCATACTCTCCGCTTTTCTTTTTTTCCTGTGTCTGATTTATGCTTTCCCATTGCTGACACGGTATCGGAATACCTTAATCGGAACACTGAAAAATTCATTTACTCTCGCCAGAAGATATTTTCTGCGGACGATATTTTTGGCCTTTATCTTAATGATAGAAGTTTTGTTATGGTTGTATAATACAACGACGCTGTTTATTGGTTTCTTTATCGGACCGGCATGTATTATGTTTACGATTGCCGGAATAGCATTGCGCATCTTTCAGGTAATTGAGAAAGAACCGAATACAACAGTGATTTATGAGGAAGAAGAGGAGCAGAATTATGATATATAAGGAATATCCAATTAAGGTAGAGGGCTCTACGGATAAAGCGAAGCTGACGACATATTTGATTTCTCATTCTGAGGAAATTGGAGTGGAGAAACGTCCTCTGATTATTATTTGTCCAGGCGGTGGTTATTGTTTTGTGTCTGACAGAGAAGCGGAAATGTTTGCCCTGCAATGGAATGGGTATGGTTATCATGCGGCGGTACTGCGTTATTCGGTTGAACCTGCGGTTTATCCGACTGCATTATTAGAACTGGCGACCGTAGTGAAAATGATGAAAGAGAAGGCTGAGGAGTGGCATATAGCACCAGATAAAATACTGGTAGAGGGTTCCTCTGCAGGCGGTCATCTGGCAGCCAGTTATGGAATGTTCTGGAACAAACCATTTTTAGCAGAGAAACTGGGTGTGGACAGTCAGATGCTTCGCCCGGCAGGAATGATTCTGAATTATCCGGTTATCAGTTCCGGCGTGTATGCACATGAGGAATCCTTCCGCAAATTACTGGCAGAGAAGTATGAAACCATGAAGGATGAAATGTCCTTGGAGAAGCAGGTAAATGCAGATACACCACCAGCTTTTCTCTGGCATACCAACGAAGACGGTCTGGTTCCGGCAGAAAATTCCCTGCTTTTGGCACTTGCCATGAGAAAACAGAATATTCCGGTGGAACTGCATTTGTATGCCAAAGGAGGACATGGATTAGGACTTGCGGATGAACGTACCATGGGAATGGATGGTTATGGTGTAGAAAAAGAATGTCAGTCCTGGATGAAACTGGCAGATACCTGGTTGAAAAATGTAATCTTATCATGAAAAAAAGTTTGGTCTGCGGGCCAAACTTTTTTTGATTCTTTCTAAGATTCGATGCGTTTCCGAAATTCAGCAGGACTTTCTCCCACATATTTCTTGAATTTTTTATGAAAATAATCTACATTCTTATAACCTACCTGTTCAGCAACTTCGTAAACCTTAAGTTTGTTTTCCAGAAGAAGTTCTTTGGAATGTTCGATTCTTCTGTGGTCTACATAGGAATTAAAACTTTCTCCTACCGTTTTGGTGAAGATTTTGCCCAGATAGGCACTATTATAGCCAAATAATGGTGCAATTGTTTCCAATTTTACATTGTTTTTAAAATTGTGGTCTATGTAGAACAGAATATCATCCAGAATCGTATCTCTGGACGGATTTCCAGTGGCATTCATTATCATTTCAAACTGCTCGGAAAGAAAACGAATGATGTCATACAGGTAATTCTGGTTATTGATAAAATCAATTACCGTTGAGTTTGCTTCGAAAGGAATTTCGGCAGAAGCATAATTCTGGAGCATTTTCTCGCGTATTTGAAGATAAATATCGGTCAGGAATAATTTAATATTGTTGATATCTTCCTCTACCTGCATCATGGCAGTTTCCAGTTCGGATAAAGTTTCCACTACCATCTTACGATTATAAGACTGAATATAGCTGATAAAACGATCAGCAAAATCAGTAAGCAAATCCCTATCAAGTGCCAGACAACCGCAGTGGGGGGGTGTTTTGGAACTTTTGGCAAGTTCTTCTGGAAGTTCCATATAACCTAAAGCATGCTGTTCCTGTGCACAGAAAAAGCGACGGTTTAAAAGGTTTGAGGCATCCTCATAAGATAAGTGAATTTCCTCTAAAGATGCAACAGGTCTTCCGTAAGTAAGGAACATAGAACCCATAGGACTACCTTTCTGGGGCGGCTGGTTTTCGAAATGGTCCAGAAACTCCGAGAGTTTTTTTAATCCATGGGAGCCTTTTAAGAGAACGATATCTTTATTATCTTCTTCAATGTGTTCGAAAATATTATTTTCTTTGTTTGTCACTTTCAATAGTTCTGCAAAAGAATATGGAGCAGTACTGGACTGCAGGTTAAAATCTTCACAGATAACAATCTGGTACACATCTGCGTTCAGACGAAGCTGGGCAGCATCCTCCGGGGTGAGCGGAGTTGTCAGGGAGTTGGTGATTAACTCATATAAGAAGACGTTTTTCGCCTTGCTTTTTAAGGCATTGACGTTATCGGAATGTTCTTTCTCAGCAGCAATCAGGCTGCGGATTTCACTGACCGCCTGATAAAGCTCATCCTCGTCCAAAGGTTTGGTAAGGTAGAAGCGAACACCGCTTTTCATAGCCTCCTGTGCATATTTAAAATCAGAGTAACCACTCAGAATAATACATTTTCCTTGAAAGCCAGCTTCTCTTGCCAGACGGATAACATCCGTACCATGCAATTTAGGCATTTTGACATCCAATAAAACAAGACTGGGATTTAAAGCAAGAATTTGTGCAAGAGCATCATCACCATTGGATGCTTCTCCACACAGCTTAAAGCCTAATGATTCCCAGTCTACGATACATTTTAAACCTTCTCTGATTGAAAATTCATCATCTGCAATAAACAGCGTTTCCATATTTGACCCATCCCATAAAAAAATTACCGATTATATTTTACTTAGAATAGCATATAATCGGTAATTTCGCAAATTTATTCCACACGTACTTTGATGACTACTGGAAAATCACTTTTTACAGTTTTGGAGGTAAAGTGTAAACCATTTTCATCTACGGTATGCTCAATTTTTTCCGGAAAACCAAGGATTTCCACGTGCCGGATGATGCCATGGAAATTTGGTTTGTTGGCATCCTTGCTTTTGGAAAGGGATGCAATGGTGATATGTCCATCTTCCGGATATTTCAGGCAGGCAGCATAAATACAGCCATTTCCGGCGGTAAAACGAAAATCTTTGCTGGTATAAGCAGTGGCAGTACCGTCACTGAACTGCCCTTCCGTTTCTGACGTAGGACCTTCTGATGGGTATCGCCAGGACTTGCTGTTATAAATTGCCTCGCCATTTACAGAAAGCCATTTGCCGATATCCTGTAAAATAGCAGCATCTTCCTCGGCAAAAGAGCCATCTGCCTTAGGACCTACATTTAAAAGAAGATTTCCATTTTTGCTGACTACATCAATCAGATAACAGAGTATCTCGTAACTGCTCTTATAATCCAAAGAAGTGGTATAGCACCAGGAATTGCGCGCAATGGCAGTATCCGTCTGCCAATGGTAAGGTCTGGCATCTGCAAATTTACCTCGTTCCACATCAACGATACCAGTGCCAAATGCCATTGCATCATGTTTATAACAGATAGCAGTAGGGAAACCCCACTCCAGACCGCGGTTGTAATAGTAAGCAGCTATCTGGCGCAGATATGGTTTGTAGGCTTCGTGCTGTATCCACCAGTCGAAATAGAGGATTTTCGGCTGATAACGGTCAATGATTTCACAAGTACGACAAACCCAGTCTTCCAGAAATTCTTCAGTTGGATAAGGTTTGGCGAATAAATCCTGCTGGTCCGGCTGCTGCTGCTCGGAAGGCCAGTAGAAATCACCACAGACTAAAGGCTCTTTGATATCACTGTCAAAATCTTTGCCATTGCCCATGAACCAGTGATGCTCAGCTCTATGGGAGGATGTGCAGAACACCAGACCCTTTGTTTCAAGGGAGTGTTTCAGTTCTCCGAGAATATCACGTTTCGGTCCCATGTTGGCAGCATTGTAGACCGATAAATCGCTTTGATACATCTGAAAACCATCATGGTGTTCTGCGACTGGAACAACGTATTTTGCACCTGCATCTGCAAAGGTTTGAGCCCAGAAATCCGGGTCGAAATTCTTTGCAGTAAACATAGGGATAAAATCTTTATAACCAAAATCTTTCTGAGGTCCATAGGTCTGGATATGATGTTCAAACTCCGGGGTCCCCTGTATGTACATATTCCGGGAATACCATTCGTTGTTGAATGCCGGAACACTGTATAACCCCCAGTGAATGAAAATACCGAATTTTGCCTTTTCATACCAGGCTGGCATGACAAAATCCGTCAGGGATGCCCAGTCATCCTGATAAGGTCCTTTTGCAATTACTTCATGTATCTGGTTTAAATATGCTTTTTTATCTGTTATTTTCATAAAACCTCCAGAGAAACAGCAGGAGAAAGAATCCATCCTGCAAATTATACTTGTAAGATTACCACATCTTTCGCTGCTAACAGCAGGATATCTCCTTTGTGGTAAACCGTATTGGACAGAATATCTGTGCCATCATAGGTCAGGGTAATGCTCTGACTTTCTTCCCCATGGTTTAAGAAGAAAAGGAAGGTACCGTTTGCATTGGTACGTTTCGTAACTTCTACGCAGTCCGGAGCACTGATGATGGGATGAATACCGGCTTCTTTACAGATTTCGCCGATAAAGGTACGGTAAAATGTATCATCGGAACGGGTGGCAACGTAGTAGGCTTCTCCTTTTCCGAAATGGTTACGGGTTAAAGCAGGCATACCGGCATAGAAGTCTTCTTCGTAACTGCACAGAGCCTCTGCGCCTTCCAGATGGAGCAGGTCACAAAGCAGTTTCGCAGGATATTTTCTTCCTTCATACGTAAAGCTGTTAGCAGCCTCTTCTGGCAGTGCATCTTCTTCCTCTACCCAGATGCCGAGAATATCGCGGAGTTTACCTGGATATCCGCCTACGGTAACCAGGTCGTGCTCATCTACATAGCCACTGAAAAAGGTAGTGACGAAACGTCCGCCTTCTTTTACAAAAGTACGGATTTTCTCGTCATAATCCTGTTTTACCATATATAAGACAGGAGCAATTACCAAATCATAACCGGATAAGTCATCTTCCACGCTGATAAGGTCAACTGGAATATTTAAGGTATTGAATACTTTATAATAATTGAGAATTTCATCACAATAATGCAGGTTAACACTTGGTCCGGCAGAGTAATCGGTAGCCCACCAGTTGTCCCAGTCAAAGACTATGGCGGCTTTGGAATCGGTTCTTGCGCCTAATGTCAGAGAGCCGATTTTCTCCAGTTCTGCGCCAAGGGCGGTTACTTCGCGGAAAACTCTGGTATTTTCATGTCCGGCATGGTCAATTACAGCACCATGATATTTCTCGCAGGCACCAATGCTTCGTTTCATCTGGAAGAACATAACGGTATCCGCACCATGAGCAACTGCCTGATAACTCCAGAGGCGCATAACGCCTGGACGTTTTAAGGCATTGTAAGGATGCCAGTTGGTAACACTTGGAGTCTGTTCCATCAATGCAAAAGCCTTGCCTTGTTTCAGACCGCGCATTAAATCGTGGCGCAGGGAAGTGTCAGCAGGAATAGCATCATAGGAAGGATAGTTATCCCAGGAAATGAAATCCATATATTTTGCCCACATCTGATAATCAAGCGGCTGATAAGTACCCATCAGATTGGTGGTAATCGGAATCTCCGGTGTAATTGCATGAATGGTATCGTATTCCAGACGGAAGCAGTTTAAGATGCTTTCGGAATTGAAACGTCTGTAATCCAGAGAGATACCCTGAAATGTAGTGCGGTTATAGCCAAAATGCTCTGACAGCATATTTGGCACAACGATATCTTCAAAATCATAGAAGGTATGTCCCCAGAAAGCAGTGTCCCATGCCTGATTTACTGCATCAATGGTTTGGTATTTGGCTTTCAGCCATTCCCGGAATTTCTTTTCACAATTTTCACAATAGCATTCTCCACCATATTCGTTGGAAATGTGCCAGGCTACAATATTGTCATAATTCTTGTAACGCTGGGCAAGTTTGGCAGCAAGTGCTTTGGCATATTTCTGATAGGTTGGACTATTCGGACAGGAATTGTGCCGACTGCCGAATTTTCGTTTCATACCGTTAAATTCTGTACGAAGAATATCAGGATGTTTTCTTGCCATCCATGCAGGATGTGCTCCGGTCGCAGTGGCAAGGCACACCTTCATGCCATGTTCGCGGACCATGTTCATAATCTTATCAAGTTTTTCAAAATGGTATACCTCATCATCGGACTGTAAAGCGGCCCAACTGAAAACATTTAACGTGACAACATCAATATGTGCCAGTTTTAAAAGGCGCATATCTTCTTCCCATGTTTCTTCCGGCCATTGTTCCGGATTGTAATCTCCGCCATACAGGATTTTTTGTACTCGGCTGTTTTCAATCATGTTTTTCCCTCATACAGCACCGGTAAGGTGCTGCCTTTCTTTGATAATTGTAATGTGGTTTTTCCTATTGTTAATTTCATTATAGTAGTAGCTCCTAGGGTTCGGCAAGAACTGTTTCTTCCCACATCTGTGTCTGTTTTCGGACATTTGTCAAATCCCATGCAAAGACTTCGTCATACCCTAAACTTTTGGCAGAAGAACGCATTTCCTCCTGCAGGGCATAGAATGTTTCTTCGTCTTTGGCAAAAACCATTTTCCAGGAATAATTTACAATAATGTGGCTGCACTGACTGCGAATCGTTGCAATTTCGGAAGTTTCCGGTGCAGCAGGATAGGTGATGCCGGGACAAATCATTAACTGGTTATGATTTTGCAGATATTCCATCGTGTTTTTTGCCTGCATATCTTTTTCCCAGAGAATATCAAGCGCGGTATTAGCCGTTTCTCTGTAGGAATCCCATAGGGTATAGTAATAGGGATAACCGTTTGGTGCGTTATCGATTAATGAAACGCTGTTAAAGTTTAACTCAGAAATACCGGAGGAGTAGGTGCCGCCACCCCATTCCTCTGGTACATTGGCACTGACACTGGATAAGGCACGCATTCCGAAATCGGTTAAGACAGGACCATCCTCAGTCATTTCCCATGTTAAACCTTCTGGGCCGGCGGTACCGGTTATCGGCTGGGAACTGTTGGCATAGATACCTTCCGGGGAATAGAGCCAGTCAATAAAATCAGCAAGACGTTCCGGGTCTTCTGCCTGGGAACCGATTGCTACAATCGCAGTGGTGGTTCCCATAGGACGACATCCCATGGATAAAATCTGTAAATCCTCAATAGGTGCAAACATGAAGCCCTTGCCGCTTTCGCCATTCTCAAAGGTATTGTAAGCGGATTTCCCAAGCCAGGGCCAGCAAGAGAAAAGAATGTCGCCCTGAGAACATTTGGTATAGACATCATTATAGTTCTGGTTTGGAGAATCCGGGTCAACCAGACCAAGTTTGTTTGCCTCAAAGTAAAATTTCAAAATACGCTGATACATGGAGTTACTGTCTAAAATATCCTGATAATCGGAACCATCCATTTTGTAAAGTACATAACCATATTCATCATAGCCATAGAAGCAGGCAGGCTGCTTTGCCGCATTCATCATGTTACCATCCCAGTCATTGAAAAAACTGAAACTGTAAGTTGGATTGCCGGATTCGCTAACCGGATAAGTGTCCTGCATTTTTTTCAGAACAGGGAGCAAGTCTTCCAACGTGGACATATGGGGCGAACCGATAGCAGTATACATATCATAGCGAAGATAAGGCCCATAGGTGGGTTCAGAACTTTCGCTTGGTTCCATACAATCTTTTAGAGAAAGCTCCGTAGGAAGTGCATAGATGGCAGTGTCAGAAACCGGGTCATTTAAGTTCCGGATAGCAGTTTCGTACTGCAGGATATCTTTTCCCTGAAGCAGTTCGCTCATATCCATTACCAGACCGGCAGTAACCAAATCCTGTAAATTATTATTGTTGCCGCCGCAGATAATTAAATCTCCAAGATTTCCGGCAGCTGCTCTGGTTTCATACATGGCATTGCCGCCTCCGGCAACATTGGGAGCAATAATGTTTAATTCCATATTAAATTTTTCTTTGACAATATGAGCAAACCATCCCGACTGGATACCCTGATAATTAGCCAGGGAATCAAAGACATCGATGGTGATAGGCTCTTCGTAGACTTTTGGGCTGTCTGTGGAAAAAGGCTGAAAGGAACAACCGGATAACAGACTGCCCAGCAAAGCAGTTAGCAGTCCTGCTGCTATGATTCTTTTTGGTTTTCTTTTGTATCTTTTGGTATTTGGGAACACGTAGCCTAACCTCCTTTTTCAGCCTTATAAAAACTAAATCCAGTATAACATTTGAGAAGGACTTCTGAATACCAAACAAATTTATGATTTTTTGCGGTGCTTTTTAGCGAAATCTCTAATTTTTTTGGGTCGTTGGTACGATATAGTATGCAGAACTAGAAATTGATTCATTCCAAGGAGGGATAAACATGAGCGTAAACGGAATTACAACAGGAACAACAACCGCTGCTTATGAGGCATATCAGGCAAATGCACAGACTTCTGCTACCAAGACAGAGCAGGACGTGACAGAATCTGCTGCTAAGGATACCGGTGTTGTTTATGAGCCATCGAAAGAAACTGCAACAGAAACAACTAAGAAAACTTATACACAGAATACAGAACTGGTTGCAAAATTGAAAGCAGACCAGGAAAGCAGATTACAGCAGTTACAGAGCATTGTACAGCAGTTGATGACAAAACAGGGTCAGACTTACAACAATGCGAATGATATCTGGAAAACACTGGCAAGCGGCAACTTCGAAGTAGATGCAGCGACCAAAGCACAGGCGCAGGCTGATATTGCAGAAGACGGTTACTGGGGCGTAGAGCAGACATCTGACCGTATCATTGATTTTGCCACAGCATTAACAGGCGGTGACCCGGACAAGATTGAAGAAATGCGGGAAGCTTTCAAGAAGGGTTACAAGCAGGCAGAGAAAACATGGGGTGGTGAACTTCCAGAGATTTCCCAGAAGACATATGATGCAGTTATGCAGAAATTTGATAAGTTAGCAGAAGAAGCAGGATTAACAACTTCTCAGACAACTGCCAACTAGGTTTGGAAGCATAGTTTTTTAGAAAGCGGTATTAAAAATGCAATAAAAAATACATCGGGACAAAGTGCCTGGTGTATTTTTTGTACCTATTTGCGGCTTTTCAAGGATTATTCCACTGCGGAAAACAGTACATTCCGTAATTTTCTGGTATAGGCAGTCGTGCCGCTGTCGGTTTTCTGATGCATGATTAAGAAAGTCAGGTTGTGAGCAGGGTCATTCATGAAGTAAGTACCAAGCCAGCCATCCCATCCATATTCCCCTTTGCTGCCAAAGAACACAGCGGCATCCGGGTCTTTCATGATACGAAGCAGATTGGCATAAGTATAACCCGGAAGACTTTCCCACTGATTCACATAGTTCTGCTGTGCTGGTGTCAGATGAGCATTTGTCATAAATTCTACTGTTTTGGGTGACAGGATTTCCGTACCTTCCAGAGAACCTTGCTGCAGCAGCATCTGTGCGAAACGGGCATAATCATCAATGGTAGAA
>CAYVUF010000002.1:0-29460 GCA_964454605.1 uncultured Bacteroides sp. | reverse complement strand
GCAGAAAAATGTATTATTTTCCGGAACCATACGAGAAAATCTGCTCTGGGGGGATGAAAACGCATCCGATGAAGAAATCAGACAGATGGCAGATGCTGCCCAGGCAGACCAGTTTATCAATGATTTTCCGGAAGGTTACGAAACAGAACTGGGACAGGGCGGTGTAAACGTATCCGGCGGACAGAAACAGCGGCTTTGTATTGCAAGGGCATTGTTGAAAAAGCCAAAGATTCTGATTCTGGATGACAGCACCAGTGCAGTAGATACAGCCACTGAAGCAAAAATCAGAGAATGTTTCCATACCACTTTGGAGAATACTACCAAGCTGATTATTGCCCAGCGTATCAGCTCTGTTATGGATGCAGACCAGATTCTGGTTATGGAAGAAGGCTGTATTGTAGGGCAGGGAAGACATGAGGAATTATTGAAGCATTGTAAAGCATATCAGGAGATTTACGAATCCCAGATGGATAAGGAGGTGAGTGCATCATGAAACCAAAGATGGGACCAGGCAGAATGAAACCCGGCGAAATAGACATCAGAAAACCGAAAAATGCTGGAAAAACCATCGGAAGATTGTTTTCTTACATTGGAAAAGATAAATGGAAGTTGGGAATCTGCCTTTTGTGCATTGTACTCTATACCGTAGCCAGTCTTGCCGGCTCTTATATGCTTCGTCCGGTTATTAACAATCTGGTTTATGAAGATGGAAATAAAACCACATTGTTTCATTCCCTTGTTTTGATGGGATGTATTTTTGCAGTCAGCATTGTGGCGCAGTATTTGCAGTCCAGAATTATGATTTCGGTCTCTCAGAATGCTTTGAAAAAGCTGCGTGATGACCTGTTTTCCAAGGTGCAGAAATTACCGGTAAGATTTTATGATACCAATTATCATGGCGATATCATGAGCCGCTTTACCAATGATGTGGATGCAGTTGGCGAAATGTTGAACAATACGCTGACACAGTTGATTTCTGGTGCAATCAATATCATCGGAACATTTGCCCTGATGTTATATACGAATCGGTACCTGACTGTGATTACGATAGTCATGCTGCCCATTATGCTTCGTGCCGGCAAAGCAGTAGCCGGAAGAAGCCGGAAGTATTATAAAGAGCAGCAGGCAGCACTGGGTGCGCTCAATGGTTACGTGGAGGAAACGGTCACAGGACAGAAGGTAGTGAAAGTTTTCTGTCATGAGGAAACGGCAGAGAAGGAATTTTCCAGACTCAATGATGATTTATGCAATAAGCAGATAAGCGCACAGTTTTTCGGCGGCATTATGGGACCTGTTATGAGCAATCTGAGTCAGGTCAACTATTCTCTTACAGCCTGCATAGGTGGTATTTTATGTGTTTTAAAAGGGTTTGATTTAGGAGGTCTGACTATTTTTGTGAATTATTCCAGACAGTTCAGTCGTCCGATTAACGAAATCTCTATGCAGGTAAATACGATTTTCTCAGCCCTTGCCGGCGCAGAGAGAGTTTTCGATGTGATGGATGAAGAGCCGGAGAAATCCGATAAGCCAGATGCTGTTGGAATTGTGGAAAAGGAAGGCAGAAGATATTGGGAAGTTCCATCAGCAAAAGGAAATTATGTAAACCGAAATGGAGCAGAAGTAAAAGGTGCGGTGACCGTAGAAAATGTTACCTTTGGCTATGTGCCGGAAAAAACGATTTTAAAGAAGGTTTCCCTTTATGCCAAACCAGGACAGAAGATTGCATTTGTAGGTTCTACCGGAGCAGGGAAAACTACCATTACGAACTTAATCAATCGTTTCTATGATATTGAGGAAGGAACGATATATATAGATGGAATTGATATAAAGGATATCCGCCGGGACGATTTGCGGAGAAATATAGCAATGGTGCTTCAGGATACCCACCTTTTCACAGGAACGGTAAGAGAAAATATCCGCTATGGAAGATTGGATGCAACCGACGAAGAAGTCGAACAGGCAGCCAGACTTGCCAGTGCACATTCTTTTATTATGCGGTTGGAAGATGGCTATGATACCATGCTGGAAGGGGATGGTGCAAATTTAAGCCAGGGACAGCGGCAGTTATTAAACATTGCCCGGGCTGCAATTTCCAAAGCACCTGTTTTGATACTGGATGAAGCTACCAGTTCGGTAGATACACGCACCGAGAAGCATATTGAGAGGGGGATGGACCGTCTGATGGCAGAGCGAACCACACTTGTGATTGCACATCGGTTATCTACGGTACGGAATGCTAATGCAATTATGGTTTTGGAAAATGGAGAAATCATAGAACGTGGCGACCATGATGATTTACTTGCCTTGCATGGACGGTATTATAATCTCTATACCGGATTATGTGAATTAGATTAGAAAAGATTAGATTAGAAAAGATTAGCAGGTTTGCTGGTTGTGATTTCGGTATGTAGATGATAAAATGGTAGCAATAAGTTATAGGGAAAGATGATAAAATAATGGAGAGTAGTAAGGTATGGTCTGGTATTTGTCGTTATATTATTTGGAAACCTTGTGCTTGGTTTACACAGCCGCAAAAGCATTTGCACAGAAAAATAAAGTGGGAAATCGGGTTGCTTTGATTCAGATAGCAGCAATCTTTGCCATTTTACTTTATACTGCGACCTTCTGGGTGGGCGATTTGAAAAAGATTTCGGTGATATACAGCTTTTATCAGATTAGTATGGATGTTTTACTGGTTATGCTGTATCAATATGCAGTTTGCGGCATTGCCCAGAAAGAGGATTCCAAGTGGTATAAGATAACGAAGTTTATGCTCTATGGAGTTGCGCTTGCCGATACGATATTGCTGGCGGTGAATCCTTTTCACAAGGTGGTGCTGGCATACAGCCGGGTGCCAATTCCCAAAGGGGATATCTGGTGGAAGGCAAAAGCATTGCCATGGTATGGACTGCATGTGAGTGTCTGCTTTTTCTGTGTTGTAATGATATTTGCGGTTCTGGTGAAGAAACTGGCAGTGATACCAAAACTTTATAAGAGCCGGTACAGCAGCAGTCTGGTAGCATTGATTTTGGTACTGTTGGTACAGGCCGGACTGAAAGTCACTTCGTTAGGGGAACGATTTGGAAATCTGTCCATTCTGTTTTATGGTTTTGGATGTATGATATGTTACTGGAGTACTTTTGATTATACCTCACAGGGAATGTTGAATACGATACGTCGTACCGTTTTGGAATATATGGGGACACCCATGATTCTTTTCGATTATGAAGGCTATGTGGCAGATTCCAATAAAGATATGCGTAAGATTTTCCCTATTCTGGACAAGCAGAAATCCAAAATGAAACTGATTGATTTCTTACAGATTGGCGCATTTAAAGAATTGCAGAATACGGACACAGACCAGAATTTTGAGTGGTATAATCCAAATGAAGATGGAGCCAGAGTGTATCAGTGCAGTTTCCTGAATTTGAAGGATGAAAAACAGCGGGTTATCGGGCATCTTCTGATGCTGCGCAATGTAGAGATTGAGAAAGATTCCCTGACACAGCTTTTTACCAAGCAGGGATTCTGGCAGAAATTACAGATTCTGGAACGGGAAGAGGTTTATCCGATTACCATTATCGTATGCAATGCAAACAGCATCGGTTTAATCAATGATGTGTTTGGATGGGGCAAGGGAAATGAAATGCTCCGTATGGTGGCAGACCTGCTTCGCGGGAATCTTCCCCAGTCAGCTTTTTTGGCACGATTGGAAGATGGCAATATGGCGGCTGTTTTCACAGAGGTGGAACAGAAATATGCGGAACAATTATTTGAAAATATCAGAAAATTGTATCAGGCTGCCAATGACACCGGAATTGAAACCGATTTAGAATATGGTATCGCCGTAGCAAGAAATAAGGAAAAAACCTTAGAAGATACCTATCGGGAAGCGATTGACAGTATGCGAACCAAGAAACTGATGAATGGCAGTTCCAAGAAAAGTTCATTGATGGATTCCCTGACACAGACTTTGACAGAAAGTGATTACGAAACAGAAGAGCACGTGGAACGAACCAAAGAAATGGCAATCCGGTTAGGACGTGCCTTGAATCTGACAGATTCCGATTTAGGAAAGTTAGCACTTTTAGCGGTGCTTCATGATATTGGAAAGATTGCAATTCCACATGCGATTTTAGTAAAGCCCGGTAAATTGACTTCGGAAGAATGGGAGATTATGAAGAGTCATACCGAGAAAGGTTATCGCATTGCCAGTGCTTCGGTGGAACTAGAATCCATTGCCAAGTATATTCTGCATCATCATGAGCGCTGGGATGGAAATGGTTATCCGGGTGGTTTGAAAGGAGAAGAGATTCCGTTACTGTCGCGTATTATTACTGTGGTGGACTCCCATGATGTTATGGTGCATGACAGACCTTATCACAAAGCCATGAGTGAGGAGGCTGCAAAAGAAGAACTGCTTCGTTGTTCGGGCACGCAGTTTGACCCTCATTTGGTTGAGGTATTTTTGAAAGTAATAGAAGATATAGATTAATGCAAGAAATTTGAGAAAGCAGGGAACTTTTTCCCTGCTTTTTTAATCGTATAAGTGTAAAAGCAAAAACGAGGGGGTGAAGGGATGTATGCAATGGATAAGAAAATGTTTGTGCAATACATACATGAATATACTCCGAATATGTATCGTCTGGCACTTGGCATCCTGCATAATCGGGAAGTGATTTTGCTGTACTATTATGAACAACTTTCCATAAAAGAGATAGCCAAGACTCTGGCAGTGCCGGAAGGAACGGTGAAATCCAGATTATCCAGAGGTAAGAAAGTGTTGAAAGAAAAATGGAAGTAAAGGAATGCGTGGTTACTTCGTAGAAAGGAGGAGTTTCGAAATGTTGGATAGAAACGATGGCAGAATGGATGCAGAATTATTTCGGATGGCGGCGCAGGAAACGATTTCTGTACCAGATTCGCTGAACCAGAAACTGGATGCGATTATGGAGGAATTGCCTGACAATACACGCTGGCATATGAACTGGAAAAAGACGATTTTGCTGACAGCAGCGGCAGGAGCTTTGCAGCAGCGGAAAGAAGTGACGGAAATTGATACCGGAACCTATGACTGTAACAGATTGGGTGGTTTGTGCCTTGGAAAAGATGGCAGAATCTATACACAGATTCAATCTATGGAGGGCGACAAACAAATACAGGGAATTGCTGCGGTAAATCGGGAAAAAGGTTGCCTTAGTGATTGTTATGTTGGGATTGTACCGGAAGATACCATTATGTTAGATATTGTAGCACCGGGAACCGATACGGATTTCGTTTTCTGGGGATTTGATGGGATTTTTACCTATAATCTGGGAGAGGAGAGTGCCATTCATTTTCTTCCCGCATATGAAGCACTCTGCCAGTGGGAAGGGGTTTTAAATTGTGCATTGCCGGATGGAAGAATTGTCTTTGGGGCATGCAGTGAATACCGACAGGAAGTAAGAGAAGATGGAACCGAGAGATTTTACCGTATTCCAGAGAAGGTATGCTTTTATGTGATAAGAACCAGCTCATAAGCAGAGAAAAAACCGTCAGAAAACTGTGTGATGCAGTCCTCTGGCGGTTTTCTAATGTTGTTTAGTTTACATAATTTATGATTATTTCTGGATAGTCAGGATAGCCGTCGTGCAATCTGGTAATGGACAGGTTCTTATCACCTTTATTTTCCATAAGGTATTTGTTGTAAGCACCATCCTGGTAAGCAAAATCTTCGCCATTGTCCTGATAATGTGTATAAGAGCCGCATCCTGGATATACTTCAAGAATCAAGGCAGGATTTTCCAGTTCACCTACGTACATCTGTGCAGGAGCTTTTGGCAGAATACTGCCGGCTTTGACAAAAATCGGACAGGTATCGAAAGGAGCATCCACCAGATAATACTGTGAACCTTGATATTCTTTGTGTGTCCAGTAATCATACCAGATACCTTCCGGCAGATATACCATACGTTTGGTAGCGCCTTGTTCCACCACAGGAGCAACCAGTAACTGACTTCCTACTAAAAATTCATCATTTAAGTTGCGTACATTTCTGTCTTTTTCATAATGCAGAACCAGTGGACGGATAACAGGCAGTCCGGTTTGCTCGCATTCATGACAGAGGTCATAGAAATAGGGCAGCAGACTGTAACGCAGTTCCACGTATTTACGGTAGATATTTAACACTTCTTCTCCGAATAACCATGGCTCCTGATTCATATTGCCTTTGGCACAGTGATTACGGAAGAGCGGAGAGAAACAACCGACCTGTATCCAGCGGGTCAGAAGTTCCGGTGTGGTGTCGGCCCCAAAACCGCCAATATCAGTTCCTACGAAGGCCATACCGCTTAAGCCCAGATTACATTGCTGCGGAATTGCCATGCGAAGATGATTCCATAAACTCTGGTTGTCACCTGTCCACGCAGTGGCATATTTCTGGGAACCGCTGTAACAGGCTCTGGTAATGACAAGAGGACGTTTGCCGGTTAACTTTTTCCAACCTTCATAAGTAGCTTTTGCCATATTGTGACCATATACATTGTGCATTTCGGCATGGGTAGAGGGTCTGTCTTCGTCTGTGAAAATCACATCATTTGGTAAAGGACCATTAAAACTTGCTGGTTCATTCATATCGTTCCAGATACCGCTGACACCCAGATTTGTATAGAAATCCAGATGACTGCCCCACCATGTCCGAACCTTAGGATTACCAAAGTCAGGATAAACAGAATCACCCGGCCAGACAACATTCTCATAAACACTTCCGTCTGGAGCCTTGGCATAATAGTCATTGGCAATGCCTTCTTCATACATATTATAGCCTTCTTCAATTTTCACACCAGGGTCGATGATAGTAACTGCCTTGATTCCCTGTTTGTTTAAATCGGCAATCAAAGTCTTTGCATCGGTAAAACGTTCCTTATCCCAGGAAAAAACTTTATAGCGCTCCATGTAGTCAATGTCAAAGTGCAGAGCATCACAAGGAATCTGACATTCTTTCAATTTGGCAGCCAGTTCACGAAAGGTTTCTTCGCTGTCATAACCCCAACGTGACTGATGATAACCCAGAGTCCATTTCTGGGGCAGAGGCATACGTCCTGTCAGATACGTATAGTTGGCGACAATATCGGGCATGGTGCTGCCGCCGATGAAGTAGTAATCCAAATTGCCATTGTCGCTTCCGAAGCTATAATAAGCATTGTTTTCTTTGCCGAAATTGAAATAGCTTTTAAAAGTATTGTCATAGAAGATACCATAAATACCATTTTCTTTCAGTGTGATAAAGAAAGGAATACTTTTATAAAGGGATTTAAAATTATCTTCATGTGCTTCTGGAATGTCACTGTTCCAGTTCTCGTACTCATAGTAGCGTTTGTTTAAGAAACCTGCTTTGTCGCCAAGACCGTAGATGCAGTCGCCTTCCTCCAGTTGTTTGACACATTGTACCGGATAATCTTTGCTGCCGGCAGTGTCTACGTCATGTCCTTCCTGTTTGATAAATTCAACAAAAGATTCCTGCAATTCGAAACGGGAAATTCTTTTTCCGCGATAATCGGCACAAAGCAGAGTCCCGTCAGCATCATAGAAATCCATCATGCAGTCATCATATATTTTACAGAGCAAAGCATCTGTGGTTAACATAATATAATGTTTTCCGTCGTCTGTTGTTTCCTCTTTTATCTGAAAAACGGTAGGCTGCTCTTTCTCTCCTTCAATGGCTTTGGAACGATGCGCCAATGTATACAGAGGAGCAAACACATTGATGATTTCGGATGTGAGCACATGAAGTATCACGTCCTGTTCTTCGTAGTGAAGTGTAATATGTTGTCCTGTTTGTTCATAACGTAATAATTTACCAAACATTTTGTTATTCCTCCAAATAATTATAGTGTTAATCAGGCAGTTGCCGGATTGTGATTAGCTTTTTTCGTAAATTTTAGTTCGTTGTAATTGTATTGTAGTGGAAAAGGAGGGAAGATGCAAGAAATATAAGAAGGAAAATTGGGAGAAAAGGCAAAACATTTTTAACCAGAAGGAAGCTCGAAAAATAGGTTGAAAAATGAACGGTCGCTCTTGACAAAAAATCCCCGATTTAATATAGTTGTACTATATAAATATGTTTTCTAAAGGTGATGACAAAGAGGAGTACATGTTGACCGCCGCCAGAGAGAGCAGTTATGAGCTGGGAAATTGCTTCGGAGAGGAATCATGGAAGGTAGCTTTGGAACCGGGATGCTGAAAGGAGTAGGTATTCACGTTTTATCCCCGTTAACGGATAGGATTCTGCTGGGAATCGTTGAGTAAGAAATTAAGGTGGTACCGCGTATCATACGCCCTTTGCTGATGGATGTCAGCAGAGGGCTTTTTTTATTTCACAGGAAGCACCCATATGTAAAGGAGAAGAAAGATGAGCAAAGAATTAGCAAAGACCTATGACCCAAAGGGCATAGAAGACAGATTGTATCAGAAGTGGCTTGATAAGAAATATTTTCATGCTGAGGTAGATAAGACAAAGAAACCATTTACCATTGTGATTCCGCCGCCAAATATTACAGGACAGCTTCACATGGGACACGCACTGGATAATACCATGCAGGATATTTTAATCCGTTATAAGAGAATGCAGGGATATAATGCACTCTGGCAGCCGGGAACAGACCATGCTTCCATTGCAACAGAAGTTAAAATTATTGAGAAACTGAAAGAAGAAGGAATCAATAAAGAAGATTTAGGCCGAGAAGGCTTTTTGAAACGTGCATGGGACTGGAAAAAAGAGTATGGCGGACGGATTATCAGTCAGCTTAAGAAACTGGGTTCTTCCTGTGACTGGGACAGAGAACGTTTTACAATGGATGAGGGTTGTAACAAAGCGGTGACAGAAGTTTTCTGTAAGATGCATGAAAAAGGATGGATTTACAAAGGCAGCAGAATCATTAACTGGTGTCCGGTATGTAATACCTCCATTTCGGATGCAGAAGTAGAATACGAAGAGCAGGCAGGACATTTCTGGCACATTAAATATCCGCTTGTGGATGAAAATGGACAGCCAAGTACAACGGAATTCCTGGAGTTTGCAACAACACGTCCGGAAACTATGTTAGGAGATACTGCAGTAGCAGTCAATCCAAAAGATGAGCGATACACCTATTTAAAAGGCAGACAGGTATGGCTTCCCATTGTGAATAAACCGATTCCGGTGGTAGAAGATGAATATGTTGATATGGAATTTGGTACTGGTGTTGTTAAAATTACACCGGCCCATGACCCCAATGACTTTGAAGTTGGAAAAAGACATAATTTACCAGAAATCAACATTATGAATGATGATGCAACCATCAATGCAAACGGTGGCAAGTACGAAGGACTGGACCGCTATGAGGCAAGAAAACAGATTGTAGAGGAATTGGAAAAAGAGGGCCTTTTGGTACGCATTGAGGATTATTCTCATAATGTAGGTACACATGACCGCTGTAAGACAACGATTGAGCCGCTTATTAAGAAACAGTGGTTTGTTAAAATGGATGAACTGATTAAACCGGCAGTAGAAGCAGTTAAAAATGGTGATATCAAGCTGATACCAGAGCGTATGGAAAAAACTTATTTCAACTGGACCGATAATATTCGTGACTGGTGTATCAGCCGTCAGCTCTGGTGGGGACACCGGATCCCGGCATATTACTGTGATAAATGTGGTGAAGTAGTAGTAGCGAAAGAAGTACCTGGGGTATGTCCAAAATGTGGAGAAACTCATTTTACACAAGACCCGGATACTTTAGATACATGGTTTTCTTCTGCACTTTGGCCATTTTCAACCTTAGGATGGCCGGAAATGACAGAGGATTTGAAGTATTTCTATCCAACAGACGTATTAGTAACCGGATATGATATTATTTTCTTCTGGGTTATCCGTATGATTTTCTCTGGCTTTGAGCAGATGGGTGAGAAACCATTTAAAACGGTATTGTTCCATGGACTGGTAAGAGATTCCCAGGGACGTAAGATGAGCAAATCTCTTGGTAATGGTATTGACCCATTGGAGATTATTGACCAGTATGGAGCAGATGCGCTTCGTTTGACTTTGATTACTGGTAATGCACCAGGTAATGATATGCGTTTCTACTATGAAAGAGTAGAAGCAAGTCGTAATTTTGCCAATAAAGTATGGAATGCTTCCCGTTTCATTATGATGAACATGGAACAGGCAGAAGAAGCAACCGGCAGACGTGGATGGAAAACTTCTTATGATGCGGTGAAAGCAGATTTGGAACCGGTAGATAAATGGATTCTTTCCAAACTGAATACGCTGGTACGGGATGTAACCGATAATATGGAACATTTTGAACTGGGTATTGCTGTTCAGAAGGTTTATGACTTTATCTGGGATGAGTTCTGTGACTGGTATATTGAGATGGTAAAACCTCGTTTGTACAGCAAAGAAGATACCAAGGAAGCAAGCAGGAATGCAGCACTCTGGACTTTGAAAAATGTATTGATAGATGCTTTGAAACTGCTGCATCCATATATGCCATTCATTACCGAAGAAATTTTCTGTACGATTCAGTCTGAGGAAGAATCTGTGATGATTTCCAAATGGCCTGAATTTACTGCAGATAGAAATTATGAAGTAGAAGAAAACGCAATTGAATTAATCAAGGAAGCTGTTAGAGGCATTCGAAATGTACGTACTCAGATGAATGTTGCACCAAGCAGAAAAGCGGCTGTTTTTGTCGTGAGTGAGAAGACAGAAATCAGACAGATTTTTGAAGAAGGAAAGTTATTCTTCGCTTCTCTGGCAGGAGCTTCTGAGGTTACAGTTCAGACAGATAAGACAGGTATTGCGGATGATGCGGTATCCGTAGTGATTCCGAATGCTACCCTGTATATCCCATTTGCGGAACTGGTAGATATCAAGCAGGAAATTGAACGTCTGGAAAAAGAGCAGAAACGTCTGGAAGGTGAATTGGCACGAGTAAATGGTATGTTAAACAATGAACGTTTTATGTCAAAAGCACCGGAAGCTAAGGTTGCGGAAGAAAGAGCAAAATTAGAGAAGTACACACAGATGATGGAGCAGGTAAAGGAACGTTTAAGCCAGTTGCAGTAAAACGGTAATAAATATTGTGTCAATACTGGAAAAGAATCCATTTTTAGTATAAAATAATGTTAAGAGTATGACAGAGGAGGTGAGTCACGTGAGCGAACAGTTTTCATCAGAACAGATTGATAAACTGAAAAGTGCAATGGCGAAGGTTCAGGATGCACTTGCGGAAACAGTCGGGGAAAAAGCGGCACCTGCAGCAGAGGAATCCGTTCTTGCGCCGGGTACGTATCTGAACGTGGATGAAGATGAAATGGCTGCGTGGCTTTATCTCATGCCGCCGGAGGAAGGAAAAAGCTATACAAAACAGGATTTAATAGATTATATTTCGGAACGTGGCGTAACACATGGACTGCATCAGTCTAATCTTTCTGCTATGATTAAGAAAAAAGTCTATCAACGGGAAATTCTGGTGGCACAGGGCAAACCGGTCAAAGAAGGTTCGGATGGCTATTTTGAATATCTGTTTACACCGGAAGAGTACGGTGTGCCGAAGGTACGGAAAGACGGTTCCGTAGATTATACGAATATCAATGCCCTTCAGAATGTGCGGGCAGGTGAGAAGGTTGCAATTTATCATCAGGCAGTACAGGGCGAGGACGGTGTGACTGTGCTCGGTCATGAAACAAAAGCGAAACTGTGTCGTGATTTGCCGCCTATGCGGGGAAAAGGAATTGAGCGCAGGAACGAAGTTTATTATGCTAAGTCGGATGGTAAAATAGAAGTCAAAGACGGTAAAATCGATATTCAGAACGTACATGAGATTTCTGGTGATGTGAATGCAATTATTGGCAAGGTTGAGTTTTTCGGCGATGTCATCATTTACGGAAACGTAGAAGAAGGAGTCGTGATTCGTGCGGGAAGAAATATAGAAATACATGGTTCTACCAGCCTTGCAAATCTGTATGCCGGCGGTGATATTATTTTGTCCCGCGGTATTCAAGGTGGTAATAAGTCCAAAATTTCTGCCAGAGGGAATGTATTTGCTGATTTTATCGAGCATACAACCGTAGAGGCTGGAGGTACAGTACAGGCAAACACCTTTTTGAGTTCTCATATTTCGGCCAAAGAGAAAGTCATTGCAACGGGTAAAAGAGGCGCTATCATTGGTGGCGAAGTACATGGTATTCAGGGAATTGAAGCGGCAACAGCAGGCAATGATATTGAAGTAAAAACAATCTTGCATTGCGGTTACCAGCCGGAAACTTACGACCGTCTGATGGAAAATAAGAAAAAAGAAACAACGATTCGTGAGAATCTTGCAAAATTAGTTGAGGCCATGACAGAAGCACTGCATGACAAGCGTGTAAAGGGTGCCAATGTACCAAATGCCGCAGAAGCGAAGTTAGCCGAATGGAATCGGCAGAAAGACCAGTATTTTGCGGAATTAGATAAGGTAGAAAACGAAAAAAGAAGTCTGGAAGAATTGATAGAGCAGAGTAAGGGTGCTGAAATTAAGATAGATGGTAATATTTATCGTAATGTGGTAATCAGTATCAATGCCGAGCAGATGAAACTTGATAGAAATACCTGCTTTATGAAATACTATGCGGACAGAGGAGTGATAGAAAGCTGTGTCATTGTTCATAATTGATACGATACAAACCTATGCGCAGGCAGAGGAATATATTTTGGAGATTCCCAGATTTACCAGAAAGAACAGCATGGAGAATACCAGATGTTTTCTGGCGCATTTGCAGGAATCCGGACAGGAAATCAAAATGATTCATGTTGCAGGCACAAACGGAAAAGGTTCCGTTTGTGCTTATTTGTGTTCCATTTTAAGAGAAGCAGGTTTTTCTACCGGAATGTTTACTTCTCCGCATCTGGTTACGATGCGGGAACGCTTTATGGTGAATGGAGAGATGATATCGGAAGAAGAATTTCTGTGGGCATTTAGACAGGTTGCAGAGAAATGCAAGGATATGCCGGAGTTTCTGAAGAAACAGTCTTATCATCCTACTTTTTTTGAATATCTGCTTTTTATGGCAATGGTGGTGTTTGCCCATCACAAAGTTGACTATGTGATTCTGGAAACAGGATTGGGCGGCAGGCTGGATGCGACCAATGTAATAGACAATAAGGAAGTATGTGTGATTACTTCGATTGGTTATGACCATATGGAATATCTGGGCAATACCCTGCCACAGATTGCTTCTGAGAAAGCCGGCATTATGCGCAGGGATATACCTGTAGTATATTTTGATAAGGAAAAAGAAGTCACAGAAGCCTTGGAAAAATGTGCCAGACAGGTGAAAACAAAAACCGTCCCAGTGTCTTATTCTGCGATAAAAGAAATAAATACTGCACACAAAACTATTGATTTTTCGCTTCAATCAAATTATTATGGTTATATTAGGTTTTGTGTGTCAACAATAGCTTTATATCAGATAGAAAATGCCGCTTTGGCGGTGACTGCCATAGAGCAGTTGGCAGACAGGACAAGTATCAGTCAGACTGCGGTGCAGGAAGGCATACGAAAAGCACATTGGGAAGGCAGAATGGAAGAAGTCATGCCTTCGGTTTATTTGGATGGTGCACATAATACCGATGGAATGCAGGCATTTCTCCGCACAGTGAGAGAAGATGGCTGTCTGGGACAGCGGAAACTGCTTTTTTCCATGGTGAAGGATAAACAATATCAGGCAGTGATTGCCATGCTTGGGCAGGCAGGACTGTTTGAGGAGATAGGAATTGTGGCATTGCAGGATATGAGAGCATTGCCATTGCAGGAATTAGAAGACAATTTCAGACAATATACCGGATTGAAGATACGAAAATATGACAGATTAGAGAATGCCATAGAAGAGATTTGCAGGAACAAAAAGGAAGAGGACAGAGTGTATATTGTCGGTTCATTATATTTGGTGGGCGAAGTGAAAGCCCTTTTAAGGAGGCACTCGCATGATAAATTTTGAAGAAGAGATAAAAAAATTTCATCCAAGCCTTGAGGTAGAAGATGCAGAGGAAGCAATCTACAATCAGGATTTGACAGATATGGCAGATTTGATGGTAAAGGTAGTAAAGGAATCCAAAGCGGCAGAAGAATAGGGGAAATCATAGATGAGATGTTATAATTGCGGATGTAACTTGTCGGAACATGATTTTTGTACCAGTTGTGGTGCGGATGTATCCCTTTATAAGAAAATCATATATATCTCGAATCGTTTTTATAATGAAGGATTGGAGAAAGCAAGTGTCAGGGATTTGACCGGTGCTATTTCAAGTTTACGTCAGAGTTTAAAATTTAATAAAAATAATGTAGAAGCAAGGAACTTATTAGGATTAGTTTATTTTGAAACAGGAGAAGTTGTAGCAGCACTCAGTGAGTGGGTTATTAGTAAGAATCTTCGTCCGAAGAAAAATATAGCAGATGATTATATTGATATGATACAGACCAATCCGTCCCGATTGGATACCATCAATCAGACCATTAAGAAATACAATCAGGCGTTAGCCTATTGTCATCAGGAAAGTCTGGATTTGGCGGTTATCCAGTTAAAAAAGGTATTGTCCCTGAATCCGAAATTTATCCGGGCACATCAGTTGCTAGCTCTTTTATATATAAACAGTGAAGAGTGGGAGAAAGCGAAGAGAGAACTGACAAAATGTGTTCAGATTGATACCAATAATACGATAACACTTCGTTATCTTAAAGAAGTAGATGAAATGCTGGCACCGGAAGAAGGTGTGAAGAATAGCAGCAAGAAGAAAAATCGTTCTGATGAGGTTATTAAATATCAGAGTGGTAATGAAACCATTATCCAGCCTATGAATATGAAAGAAAGCAAAGGGGTAGGTTCTTTGCTGAATCTGGGCATAGGTTTGCTGATTGGTATAGCCATTGCCTATTGTCTGATTTTGCCGGCACGTATTCAGACCGCGAAAGCAAATATCAATGAAGAACTTCGCGTAGTTGGGGAGCAGTCGGATGCCAAAACAGCAACCATTGATGCGTTGGAGCAGCAGCTTAGTGAGCTGCAGGAAGCAAACAGTACACTGGAGCAGGATTTGCAGGCTTATATGGGCAAGGATGGCAGTCTGCAGTCACTTGACAGTCTGATGAAGGCAGCCAATTCCTATTTGACAAATCCAGAAGACATTACCACAGTTGCAGATTATCTGGAAGAAATAGATGTCGATGTTGAGAACGAAGAAGTTGAAAAATCTGAGGCTTTTGAAGGACTTTACAATACCTTGCTGGCACTGGTAGGACCAAGTGTGGCGCAGTCTTATTATGAGGATGGTTACGAGGCTTACAGGCAGGAAAATTATGAGGATGCCATTCCGAATCTGGAGAAGGCATTCCAATATGACCCGACCAATGGGGAAGCACTGTATAATCTTGCCAATGCTTATTACCGTTCTGGTAGGGAAAAAGAAGCAAAAGCAGCCTATGAACAGATTATCACGCTGTTTCCGGGTACGGAGAAAGCAAGTAAGTCTGAAAATTTTCTGGCAGAGATGGAAGCTGAATAGAGTGATATTACAAAAGAGAACAGGGAAATACCCTTGTTCTCTTTTTTTTGTGTTTTAGGATGAAAATTGTTTGTTTGTAAGAGAGGACAGCAATTTTTACATATCATGCAGGAAATCCTGCAATATGAAAAGTGAAAAGGGGAACAAAATGGAAGAAGAATTTAAGATTATTGACAATTACCTAATGATAAGGCTGCCAGATGAGATTGATCATCACAGGTCGGTCAATATAAGTAAGAAAGCTGACAAATATATCATGAGTGAAAAGGTAGGGAATGTGGTATTTGATTTTGAACGGACAACCTTTATGGATAGCTCTGGAATAGGTGTTATTGTGGGAAGATACAAAAAAATATCCTGCTTCGGAGGAAAGGTGTTCGCCATTAACACAGACCACCGGATACGTCGGATTTTACTGCTGTCAGGATTACATAATATTGTGGAAATCATGTGAAGCATAAGGGATATGCAAGTGTAGAAGCAATGCAGAGTGTGAAAGAATACGTAAGGCATGAACAGATGAGAAAGTAAGGAAGAGAAGTGGAAACGAGAACAAGGTCAGAAATAGAAAGGTTGGAAAGTGTAAGGAAAATGATAGAGATTGTAAGTGTAAAACAGGATAAACAGGTAAAAAATGAAATGAAACTGGAGTTTCGTGCCATATCAGCGAATGAAGCGTTTGCCAGAACAGCGGTAGCGGCTTTTGTGACACAGTTAAATCCTACGCTGGAGGAAATATCGGATATCAAAACCGCAGTTTCGGAGGCAGTTACCAATGCCATCATTCATGGTTATGATGGAGAAGATGGAGAAGAATGCAAGGTTTTTGTGAGTTGTCTGATTCGCAAGGATGTTTTGGAAGTAGAAATTCAGGACAAAGGGGTAGGAATTGAAAATATTGACAAAGCAATGGAACCGCTTTTTACGACAAAACCGGAATTAGACCGTTCCGGCATGGGTTTTGCTTTTATGGAAGCCTTTATGGATGATTTGGAAGTTTTTTCAGAGGTAGGGCAGGGAACCATGGTCCGTATGCAGAAAAAACTGGGTGTTTCTCCATGGATTATAAGTGAGGACTAGCTTATGGGAGAAACTGCCGCATTGATTGAACGTTCACAGGCAGGAGATAAAGAGGCAAGAGAGAAACTGATAGAGGAAAATCTGGGACTGGTAAGACATATCGTTAAGCGTTTTCTGGATAGAGGTTATGATGCGGAAGATTTGTTTCAGATAGGTTGTATCGGTCTTATGAAGGCAATTGACAAATTTGATTTAAGTTATGAGGTACGTTTTTCCACCTATGCAGTGCCCCTGATACAAGGAGAAATCAAACGCTTTCTGCGGGATGATGGAATGGTAAAAGTCAGCCGGACACTTAAGGAAAATGGGTGGAAAATTAAGCAGGCGGCACAGAAGCTGTCACATACTTATGGCAGAGATGCCACTATGCAGGAAATTGCAGAAGAAACTGGGTTAAGTATAGAAGATATTGTTCTGGCACTGGATGCGAATGTGGAAGTCGAATCTATCTATAAATCAGTTTATCAGTCCGATGGGAATGAAATTTATCTGATAGACCAGGTTGTTGGCAAAGCAGGAGCAGTCGGTCACTCTGTTTTAGAAGGAGGCACTGTGAACGACAGCGGCATTTGCGAAGACTGTGAAAAGGAGGAACTGCTAAATCATATGCTGTTAGAGCAGCTTTTAAGCGGCTTGGAAGAACGGGAAAGAGAATTGATTTCCTTGCGCTATTTTCAGGATAAAACACAGGTGGAGGTGGCAAGGCAGATGGGCATCAGTCAGGTGCAGGTCAGCAGAATGGAGAAAAGGATTCTGCTCAGGCTACGCAAAGAGGTCTGTATGTACTGAAACGAATAAAAGAAAATATTTTTACTTATAACAGTTGAAAAGCAAAGAAAAAGGTGATATGATATATAGAAATATAATATGTGTTATATCGAAAAAACGATACAGAAACTGATTATGAGGAAGGAGAAGCAGGGTTCTTGTATCGAAACCAAAAATACCATATAATATAAGTGTGGACGGTATGGAAAGAGGAAGAGTATGGGGAAAGCTTTTGAAGAACTGCAGATAAAGGATGATTTCATGTTTAGTGTAGTCATGAGGAATCCGAAGTATTGCAAACCTTTTTTAGAAAGGGTACTGGGTGTAAAAATAGCGCGGATAGAATATCCGAAAGCACAGGAAACAATAGATATATCAGCGAATGCCAAGAGTGTCCGTCTGGATATCTATGTAGAAGATGGAAATAATACGGTTTATAACATAGAAATGCAGACCACTGAAAATGAAAATCTTCCGAAAAGAACCAGATATTATCAGGGAATGATAGATTTGAATATCCTGGATAAGGGAACGAATTATAAGGAATTGAAACGCAGTTTTATTATTTTTGTCTGTTCTTTTGATGTTTTTGGAGAAGGGAGGCATATGTATACCTTTGAAAACAGATGTATCCAGAATCTGGATTTGGGACTTGGTGATGGAACCACGAAGATTATCTTAAATACCAAGGGAATCCTGGATGATGTTTCCCCCGAAATGAAAAGGCTGCTTGATTTTATAGACGGTAAAGAGCCAACAGATGAATTTACAAGAGAACTGGATGAAGCAGTAGAGTCTGTCAGAAAGAATGAGAAATGGAGGTTGGACTATATGACACTAGAAATGCACTATCAGGAGAAATTTGAAGAAGGATTAGAGCGAGGAATAGAACAGGGAATAGAACAGGGAATAGAACAGGGAGCCCAAAAAGAAAAGAAACAGACAGCACAAAGAATGATAGAATTAGGAATGTTTACAACAGAGCAGATAGCACTATCTTCTGGCTTGTCAATTAAAGAGATAGAAAGATTGGAACAGGAATTGCAGCTAGTGTAGCTGGATGTATATTGTGATGTACATTGGTGGACGAAATAGCCATTTTTTATTGCAATGCCACGATTTTTCGTGTAAAATAGTAGTCAGCGCAGAGAGTGATAAGGAGGATATTCTTATGGAGTTTATGATTTTAGCGGGTGGTTTGTTAATTGTTATCGTGGCTGTCATTGTGGCAGTGGTATCTTCTGTATCAGCGGCAGTAGCAGCAGACCAGGATGTAGAAGATTAAGCAGAATAGAAGGCAGTATCATATCAGAAAGATAAGTAATAAGTGAAAGGTGCATTGGCTATGAATACATTTCAATATCAAGTGGCAAGTATTGACGGAGATTATGCGAATCTGAAGCGTATTGATATCGAGAGTGATGAAGTGAAGTTAGTGGCACGAGCACTTCTTCCACCGGAAATTGCGGAAGGAACGAAATTGTTATATGAATGTATGCAATATCAGATAATCCAATAGATAGAATGAAGTTTTGGCTTCATTCTATTTTTTTGTGGCAGGAAAATGTTCTTGTGCGGTGAGCGGTATGTTGGAATGATGAGTCAGATTTTTTTGCATATTTTTTGAAAAACCTCAGATAATAAGAAAAGGTAAAAGATATCAGAAGAACGGATGGTATAGTTATGTCAACCAATAATGCAACTTTATATTTGAAAGCGGAACAAAACGTGGAATTGCAGTCAGATGATGTATATCTGAAAGATATTGGGAAAATGACCTGCAGTGATGCTGTGGTTTTAGCGAAGATTAAAACGATTAAACTGCATCATTTTAAAGACGGAGAACCCAAAAGACAGGTTATCAGTATTTTGAAGGTGATAGAGGAGATTGAGAAGATATATCCCAACCTTTCGATAGAGAATTTGGGGGAAAGTGATGTTCTGATTGAAAGAATTGATGTGGGAAGACATAAGGGAGCAGTGCAGTTTGCAAAAGTTGTTTTCGTATCAGCAATCAGCTTTTTTGGCACAGCGTTTACGATTATGGCGTTTCACAATGATATCGGCATAAATGATGTTTTTTCCAGAATTTATGAGATAGTGACAGGGCAGACAGCAGATGGGTATAGTATTCTGGAGTTCTCCTATTCCATAGGTTTGGCGGCAGGCATTATCATTTTCTTTAATCATATAGGCGGCAGAAGAATTACCAAAGACCCTACCCCGATTGAGGTGGAAATGCGAATATATGAGAGCGATGTGAACAAAGCATTGGTGGAAACAGCAGATAGAGAGGGGAAAACCATAGATGTTCATTAAATGGATTTTTTTGGCAGTTTTTGGAGTCAGTTTTGGTCTGGTTGTTTCTGGTGGTGTCTTTACGGTTTTGATTTCGGTAGGGCTGATACCTCGTTTCGCCGGAAAAATGCACATAGCAAAGCAGGTCTTTGTACTGGAAGAAATGGTAGTACTTGGAACGCTGGCAGGAAATTTTTTTAGCGTGTTTTATGATGATGCAGGTTTTGGAAAATGGGTTCTCCATTCCCAACTCTTTGGACCGGGAAATACAGATGGGGTATGGCATTTTATCAGTAATGTTATTTTAATCTTATATGGGATTTTTGCCGGGATTTTCGTAGGATGTCTGGCACTTGCCATTGCGGAAATGTTGGATTCCATACCTATTTTTTCCAGGAGAATCGGTTTCAGACATGGTCTGGGAATTGCAATTTTAGCAGTTGCACTTGGCAAAATGATAGGCAGTCTGCTGTATTTTACACAGGAATTTTTTCAATATAGTGGTTAGAGGCGGGAAGGTTTAAGGAGCAAAGGAAAAAGGGTTACAGAAAAGGGATTTCCCGAAGAAGGCAAAATCCAGAGTCGGAAAAGGAGAAGAAAATGGCAGAGAAAATGGCGGAGAACAAACAATATAATGAGCGTGTAAAACAGGTAACACCGACCAAAAATCTTTTTGTGCAGATGGTAAAGGCATTTATCACAGGTGGTATTATCTGTTGTATCGGTCAGGCAATTTTAAATTATGGCATGAACACAATGGGACTGGACCAGGAAACAGCCGGAGCATGGTGCTCTATGTTGTTGGTACTGCTCAGTGTGTTGCTGACCGGATTCAATCTGTATCCCAAAATTGTAGAATGGGGCGGGGCAGGTGCATTGGTACCCATTACCGGGTTTGCCAATTCGGTAGCGGCACCTGCAATCGAGTACAAAAAGGAAGGACAGGTGTATGGCATAGGATGTAAGATTTTCACTATTGCAGGTCCAGTTATATTGTATGGTATTTTTACCAGTTGGATGTTAGGGTTGATTTATTGGATTATGAAATGGATGGGAGTAGCGTAAGCTGCTCCTTTTGATTACCACTAGTTAAGCGAACATAATTCATGAAAATGAAACTAAGTTCGATATAAACGAACTTACTTGAAAATATTTGGATTATAAAATGTATTTTTTTAAAAGCATCCAGAGAAAGGGTAGCCACTGGAACAAAAGAGTGATAACATAGATATGTATGGCATTGAGAGAGGAATGTTACACGAGATGCAAAGTGTGATAATCAAGTTTCCTCGACAGTTTGAAAATGATACATAGGAGAGAAGGACAATGGCGAAAGAAGAAAAACGAAACAAAGAAAAGCAAAACAAAAAAGGAATTAAGTTCCAGATTCAAAGTAAGATTGGAATCAGTGTGATCGTTGTTATGGCATTGGTAACTGTTTTAGTAGTAGCAGTTGTGTATAGTCTGCTTACGGATGCCAACAATGCAGAATTGCAGAAGGATTCAGAAGCGGCTGGATTAGAGGTTGAAAATATTTTGCATCCTTTGAAAGAATGGTAGAGCAGCAGGCGCTGAATGATGATTTGGTGGAACTTTTGAATACTACCGGACAAGGTCAGGCAATGGATGCCAATAAGCTGTACGGTACAGTATTGGCTGAATTGAAAGAAGTAAAAGCACTGGATGACAGCAATATTCTGACTACATGGCTTGCTGATATTGATGCAAGTGCAGTTATTGGTTCAGACGAAGTAGTTTCTGATTCTGATTTTGATATCACCACAAGAGAATGGTTTTCTTGTACGCAGACAGGCAAAACAACCTTAACAACACCCTATACAGACGGAGGAACAGGAGAGGTTGTTATCAGTATTGTTACTCCGGTTTATGACAGTCAGGGCAAGGCAATTGGTGTTTCCGGAATGGATATTTCCATGGAAGTTATCATGAACCTGATGGAAACTTATACCATTGGAGAAGAAGGCTTCGTTATGTTGTTAAGCGATGACGGAACTTTTATTTATCATCCGAATAATGAATGGATTGACAAAAATGTCAGCGAACTTGCTTTTACAGATAATGTGAAGACAGCAATTGTAAGTGGACAAGCTCAGCGGTTAAGATATAGTATCAATGGAGAAAATAAGTATGGTTATGTAACACCTGTAGGTGAAACCGGATTTATGGCATTTAGCTGTATTCCAAACGGACAGTATTATTCTTCTTTAGTCACTGCAGTTGCCATGCTGTTAATTGTTCTTATAGGCGGTCTTGGATTTATTATCATTACCCTGGGCAGAACAGCAGGAAAGATTGTAAGCCCTCTTATCGAGTTAAACGAAACAGCAATGCAGTTGGCAGAAGGCAATCTGAATGTGAATCTTAACGTACAGACAGAAGATGAAGTGGGTGATTTAGGACGTTCTATTGATAAGACCGTTACCAGATTGAAAGAATATATTAACTACATTGATGAGATTTCAGCAGTATTAACCGATATGGCAGATGGCAAGCTGGTAATTCGTTTGAAATATGATTATGTAGGTGAATTTGCGAAAGTAAAAGATGCCTTACATAATATTTCTGCTTCTATGACAGAGGTTATGACAAATATTACAACCAGTGCAAATCAGGTTTCAGCAGGAAGTGATGACCTTGCCAGAGCAGCACAGGGAATGGCAGAAAGCAGTGAAACACAGGCAGCAGCAGTGGAAGAACTTCTGGCAACTGCAACTTCCGTAGCAGAGCAGGTTGTAGAGAACAAAGAGGATTCTGAGAAATCAGCAGCATATACCAAAGAAGTAGCTGATATGATGGAAGAAAGCAAACGTCAGATGACTCTGATGCGGGAAGCAATGGACAAGATTCAGGAAGCATCCAATAAGGTAGTTGGCGTTATCAAGACCATCGAAGATATTGCAGGACAGACAAATCTGTTGTCCCTGAATGCTTCGATTGAAGCGGCTCGTGCTGGCGAAGCAGGCAAAGGTTTTGCTGTGGTAGCAGGTGAAATTGGCGGTCTGGCAAATCAGAGTGCGGATGCGGTGAATACGACACGTGATTTAATCGGGGTATCCTTAAGCGAAATTGAAAAAGGTAACGTGATTGTAAATGATGTGGTGGAATCCTTAGATAAGGCAGTGGAAAGAGTCGTAGTTGCAAACGAAATGATTCAGAAGAGTGCAGAAACAGCAGAGATACAGATGCATAGTGTAAACCAGATTCGCGATGGAGTTGGTGAGATGTCACAGAGCATTCAGGACAATTCCGCAGTGGCAGAGGAAACTTCTGCAACAAGTGAAGAACTGGCAGCTCAGGCAGTTACTTTAAATGAACTGGTACAGAAATTTGAATTGAATTAAATTGCATGAAAGATAACATGAATGTTAAGGGCATACCATTTGGGTATGCCCTTTTTGTAATAACAACTGGTTAATTGAAACTGATTATTTGTGTGGTGTGCTGCTTCTGTCAGATTCCGCCAGACGATATTCCCGGGGAGTCATATGATAGGCTTTTTTGAAGCATTGGTAAAAATGCGTGGTATTGGAAAATTTAAGCGTTTCCATAATCTCTGTAATAGAAGAATTGGTATTGCGCAGCAGCAAGGCTGCTTTTTTCATGCAAAAAGTCTGTGCATAATCAAAAAGACAAAGATTGGTATATTTTTTCACAATGCTGTTGATATAATTGCCGCTGTAATGCAGGGAGCATTCCAATTCAGAACGGGAGATTCTTCCGTCAGTATCTTCCAATAGATGGCTAATGTGGGAAAACAATAGGAAATCGTTATCACTTTTTATATGAATTTGTGAAATGTGAAAGTTCTGCGGATTGGAAAGATATCCAAACAACTCTAAAAGCATTCCTTTGATAACATAAGTTGAACCCAAATGGGGAAACATAATGGCACGTAAAATATTGTCGGTCAGGGTATGAAGAACCCGGTACCAGTCTTTGTTGCCTACAGCAGGAAGAAAATCCAGGTATTCTTTGGTATCACTATTTTCCAGATTGCTAATCATGAAATGCAGCAGCGGATTTGCGCCGGGTTGCTCCTGCTCTGGAAAATATACCTTCTGTTCGTCTTCGGCTAACTGTTTTACCAGTTCTTTGGACAATCCGATGCAAAGCAAATTGGCGCGGGAATGAAAGATTTCTTTGTGCACAATATTACGATTCATTAAACAGCAGCAACCGCTATGAATGGTATAATGTGTGGTTTCTATCTGCTGCTGGACTTCACCATCCAAAACAATCAGAAGTTCATAAAAATCGTGAAGGTGGGGCGGACGTGCATTGAAATGGGAAATTTCTGTACCATTTTGGAAATGATAAAAATTATTTTCCAGAGGAGAAACCATAAGCACGTTTGCAAAGTCTTTTTCGGAGGTGCCGCTGCAGGATTCCAGAGTAAACTGTATGGGTGCTAAAATTCTAAGATAAGAGTTAATTTCACTGCTTAAATTTTCCTGTTTGATAATATTTTTTACCGTATAGGATATGTTCTTTTTCATTGGATTCTCCCATATGCTTTTGCTTGTCTGCTTACAAAATTCACGAATATGATAAAACTTTCTTGAAAATTATAACATATCTGACATATTCTTGTGAAGTCAAAATGGTTAGTATGAGAATATACAGAAGATGTCTGTGGAGAGAAGGAGGTTGCAGAAGCAATGAAAGAAAAAGAAACAAAATATTTGAAGTGGTATCAGAAGGTTGCCTATGGCTCAGGTGATTTGGCATCCAATACCAGTTATGGATTGGTATCCAGCTTTGTTCTATTGTATTTGTCTGACACCATGGGACTGAGTACAGGAATTATAGGAACCTTGATGTTGTTGTCAAAGGTACTGGATGGTATTTCCGATGTTATATTTGGCAATATGATTGACCGTACCAAATCCAGATTAGGAAAAGCAAGACCTTGGATGTTATATGCACAGTTAGGCGTTTCCTTGTGTCTGATTCTATTGTTCTCCATTCCAGGAGGCATGAGCACGACAGCACAATATGTCTATTTCTTTGTATTTTATACTGCTTTGAATGCTATTTTTTATACCGCAAACGGAATTGCATATTCGGCGTTGTCAGCACTGATTACAAGAAATAAGAATGAACGTGTTCAGTTAGGTTCTATCCGCTTTATGTTTGCCGTAGCAACCAACATTGTAATGGGATTTTCGGTTACCAATGGCGTAGCAGCCTTTGGAGACGGAGCAGCAGGATGGCGTATGGTTGCCATTATCTGTGCCATCATTGGACTGGCAGTGAATACGATTAGTTGTCTTTGTGTGAAAGAACTGCCGGAAGAAGAGGCGGCTTTGCAGGAAGCGAAGGCAGAGGATGAATCGAAAAAGCAGGAGAATAAGATAGGATTTCTGGAATCAGTAAAACTGCTGCTTAGCAACAAATTTTACATACTAATTGTGACGATTTATGTGGTTTATTACTTTATGAGCAACCTGACAACAGGTTCTGCGATTTATTTTATGGAGAATGTATTGGGAGATGGTTCTCTGCTTGGTATGTTTTCCATGATGAAAATGTTCCCTGTTATTCTTGCATTGGTTTTCACTCCGGTACTGGTGAAGAAAACAGGAAGTATGCAGAAGGTAAATTTCTGGGGATATGTTATCAGTGATGTACTTGGCGTTTTCCTGATTTATTTTTCCCTGCAAAAGAATTTGTCCATGATGCTTTTGTTTATGTTCTTAAAAGGAGTATTTGCAGGAACTCTGACAGGAACTTTAAATGCCCTGATTGCAGAAATCAGTGGTTATACATTCCGTACCAAAGGTGCACGGATTGATGGTATGATGTTTAGCTGCTCTTCCCTTGGCGTAAAAGTGGGTGGCGGAATTGGAACCGCTGCAGTTGGCTGGCTGTTAGAAGCAGGTGGTTATGTGGGTACTGCTGCAGTACAGACCGAAGGTGCGATTTCTATGATTTTTAATCTTTACATTACATTTCCGGTTCTTTTGGGCATTGTGATTACTGTTTTACTGGCATTTTTAAGAGTGGAAAAAGAAAACAAAAAGATTGATATGGAAAGAGGAAACAATCATGAAGTGTCTGACATTTAATAAAGGATGGACATTTGAAAAGACAGATGCGGATTCGCAGTTAAAGGCTTTTCAAGGGAAGAAAGGTGTTTTGCCGGTTACTTTGCCTTATGATGCCATGATTCGTGAAAAGAGAGAGAAGGACTGCCCTGCGGGAGCACAGAGTGGATTTTATCCGGGTGGAAATTATCTTTATGAAAAAGTTTTTCTGGCACCAGAGGAATGGCGGGGACAGGATGTACTCTTAGAATTTGAAGGAATTTATGGAAATACAAGAATTTGGGTGAATGGAGCACTGGCAGCTACGAATAGAAATGGGTATATGGGATTTTGCGTTGCGTTATCGCCCTGGCTTATCTACGGAAAAGAAAATGTGATTAAAATAGAGGTCGATAACAGCTGCCAGCCTAACAGCAGGTGGTATACAGGAAGCGGTATTTATCGGAATGTTCATCTTCTGACAGGCACAGGAGTATATGTGCCGAAAGATAAACTCAGGATTACCACCTTGGCACTCCGGGATGAAGTGGCAGTGGTGGAAGTCTGTGCGGAACTAAAGAATATTACAGCAGGCTGCACCGAAGCAGAATGTCAGATTTCTCTTTGCCGCAAGGGACAAGAGGTGGCTTCTGAGCAGCAGAAGGTTGTATTTATGCAGAACCAGAGGGCAGTTTTGCGGGCGCAGTTACAGATTGCTGTACCAGAAAAATGGAGTCCGGAGCATCCAAATCTGTATGAATGCCGGATACAGACGAGCTTGGATAATCAGGTTTGTGATACTGTGACTTCTTCCTTTGGGATTCGTATCTTAACCTTAGATACCATAAAGGGTTTTCAAATCAATGGGGAAACCGTCCCTTTACGAGGTGCCTGCATTCATCATGACAATGGAGTGATTGGGGCAGAAACCTTTGCGGAGGCAGAGTGGTACCGCTGTAAGCGGCTGAAAGAAGCTGGTTTTAATGCAATACGAAGTGCCCACCATCCTATGAGCAGGGCAATGCTGGATGCTTGTGACCGTTTGGGGATGCTTGTAATGGATGAACTTACAGATGTCTGGAACCGACATAAGAATCCTTATGATGATGCGGACATTTTCCAGGAAGAGGCGAAACAGTGGATAACCCATATGGTAGACAAAGACTATAATCATCCTTCGGTTGTCATGTATTCGGTGGGAAACGAAATTCAGGAAGCTGGTACGAAACAGGGGGCACTGATCAACCGCTTTTTATGCAATACGTTTCATGAACTGGATGCCACAAGGTATACAACGAATGCCTTAAATGGATTGAATTGTGCGGGCAAACGACTGGGTATTATTATGAAGGAAGTCGTGGAACGTTTTGGAATGGATACACAAAGCGGTGGAAGCGGCGGCGGAAGCAATGTACTGAACAGTTTTATGAGCCTTATGAGTGGAGAAAAAGGCGACTTTTTTGCAACCCATCCTCTTGTAACAGAGGCACTTGAGGAATGCACCCAAAGCTGTGATATTACGGGACTGAATTATTTAAGCGGCAGATATTTATTAGAGAAAAAGCTGCATCCTTATAAAACGGTGTTAGGCACAGAAACTTATCCTGCAGATATTGAAAAATTATGGGCCCTGGTGGAAGAAAATCCTCATATCATCGGAGATTTTACATGGGCTGGCTATGATTATATCGGGGAAGCCGGAGTAGGAATTTTTCACTATGATGGAAAAGAGAATTTTTCAAGTATTTATCCGGAACGTCTGGGTTATATTGGTGATATTGATTTAATCGGGAACCGCAGACCTATCAGCTTTTACCGGGAAATTGTATATGGACGGAGAAAGCAGCCCTATATTGCAGTCGAAAGAATGGAGCATAGGGGCAGGAAAGCAAGCAAAACAGCATGGATGTTTCGAGATAATATCAGCAGTTGGACATGGCATGGTTTTGAGCAGCAGATTGCCCGGATAGATGTGTATTCGGCAAGTGATGAGGTCGAACTTTTCTTAAATGGGGAATCTCTTGGCAGAAAGCAAACAGGAAAACAACATCATTTTACTGCAGTGTATGAGATACCATATGCACCGGGAACCCTTCGTGCAGTGGCTTATACGGGCGAAAAAATCATGGGAGAATACCTGCTTCAGACAGCCGGAACAGCAACTAGACTCCGTGCCAGAAAAGTGACAGAAAACGAAACAGATATAGCCTATGTCAAAGTCTGGTTAGAGGATGAAAACGGAATCTGCAATCCTCAGCAGGTAAAACAGATTCAGGTACAGGTAAGCGGAAACGGACAACTGGAAGGCTTTGGTACCGCAGCACCTTCTGGCGAAGAAGATTACTTTGCAGATACGGTAACTTCTTTTGATGGTTACGCAATGGCGGCAATACGTCTGACCGATTCCAGACAGCAGGAGCCTGTGTGTGTGAAGTTTCAGGCAGAAGGCTGCAAGGAAATCAGCCTGAAAATCTTTCCATAATATAAACTTTCTAAAGAAAAAATAAATTATTAGCACTCGCCCTTGACGAGTGCTAATATAGGTGTTATAACATATGTATAACAAATAAAACAAACGACATAGATGTCGTGCGTATGAATGGAGGAATAATTATGTTAACGCCTAGTATTTTTGGAGAAAGTTTATTCGATGATTTTTTTGATGATTTCGCACGCCCGGCACGAAGCGTTGCCAGATACAGCACTCCGGCCACAAATGTGATGCGGACTGATGTCAAAGAGAGTGAGAAAGGTTATGAACTTCATATTGAACTTCCTGGTTATCAGAAAGAAGATGTGAAGGCACAATTGAAGGATGGATACTTGACAATCAGTGCAGAAACAGACCAGAACCACGATAAGAAGGATGAAGATGGTAAGTTTATCCGGAAAGAAAGATATTATGGAACCTGCAGCCGGAGCTTCTATGTAGGGGAGAATATTACAGAAGAAGATATCAAGGCGAAATTTGAAAATGGTATCTTGAAGGTTACCGTACCGAAAAAGGAGAAAGTACCTGAGGTTGAGGAAAACAGATATATAGCAATCGAGGGATAAGAAAAGAGTGATAACACAAAAGGCAGTTCTTAGAACTGCCTTTTGTGTTGCACTTACATTAAGTAGATAAGTATTTCTATTTTCGATTGTTCTTACAGATATCGAACCATGATACATAACATGGAAATAGCAACAACAATAATGGTTGCAGGTGCACAGTATTTGCAGTATGTACCCCATCCAATCGGATGACCGGATTTTGCAGATACAGAAGTACCAACTACGTTAGCGGATGCACCGATAGGGGTCGCATTACCACCAATGTCAGTACCCATGGACAAAGACCATACCAGTGTATCCAAAGGCATTCCGGTTGTTGCAGCCATACTCTGAATAACGGGAACCATCGTTGCTGCAAAAGGAATGTTATCAACGAATGCGCTGGCAACTGCGGAAAGCCAGAGAATGATAGCAACCATAATAGTCGGATTACCACCGCTGACAGATTCGATTAAATCCGCAACCATAACAAGAACACCTGTCTGTTCCAGACCACCAACTGCGATAAACAGACCAATGAAGAATAACAAGGTTTTGTAATCCACACGTTTCATGATGTATTTCACACCTTCTCCACCTGCTGTAACAAGTGTTAAGGCAGCGGCAAGAACACCGATTGTAGCAACGGTCAGTCCGGTCTGCGCATGTGTA
>CAYVUF010000001.1:8236-30683 GCA_964454605.1 uncultured Bacteroides sp. | reverse complement strand
ATATGAAACAATTAAAAAAATATATAACAATTTAACGCATGTAAATGATTGTTGAGGATAATGAAATATGGTATATTTACAATAATGATAGGGTGTGATTGTATGTTAGCGACAAATGCACAACAAGTAATGGAACCAACTGATCTACCAAGCTGGAATTTTATCGTTTGATGGGGAAGGCTATAAGGCAATGCAGGATGGTAGAATGATATGAGAAGAAGATTATCAAGCATATAAAACAAGAATAAAACAGGAGAAAAGATGACAAAGAATTTAACAGAGGAAGAAACAGAGCAATTAGGAGGAGATACATATGTCTGCTAATATGTTAAAAATGATAGCACTTATCACAATGACGATAGACCATGTGGGACTGATCTTGTTTCCAGAGTATGACTGGATGCGTATAGTGGGTCGGGTGGCTTTTCCGATTTTTGCATTTATGATTGCAGAAAGCTGCAGGTATACCCATAATCGTTTGCGGTATTTATTGCAGATAGGGACATTGGGAATCGGTATGCAGCTTGTGCTTTATTTGGTAACCAAATCGCTGTATCAATCGGTCTTTATATCCTTTTCGTTGGCTATCATCCTTATTTATGTTCTGGATAGAGCGAAAAATAGGCGGCGGATTGCAGATTGGCTGTACGTGTGTTTAGCGGTTTTGATGATTACTTTTTTGTGTTTTGGTCTGACGGATATTCTGCATAAAACAGATTATGATATTGATTATAACATTGTGGGTATTTTGATTCCGGTTGTGTGTTATTTTGCTAAAGGAAGAAAATGCAAAATACTGATGTTTGCTTTGGGACTGATTGCACTTTCCATTTATTATGGTGGGATTCAATGGTTTTGTCTGTTGGCAGTTCCACTGATAGGAATGTACAATTACCAGAAGGGAAGCGCAAAATTAAAGAACTTCTTTTATTGCTATTATCCTGCCCATATGGGGGTAATCTTTGCGATTGACACAATTATGAATTGACAGGAGGATTCGTATGAACGGTATAGGACAACTTGCACTTGGAACGATGGGGATGAATTTTGAAAACAAGGAGAGTTCCATTCAGACCATCAAAACAGCACTTGAAAATGGTATTTCTATTTTTAATACAGGTGATTTCTATCAAAAAGGGGAATCCCAGGTGGTATTAGGGGAAGCCTTAAAGGATGTACCAAGAGAGGATTTTTTTGTTTCACTTAAGTTTGGAGTGACTTTTGCACTCACTGGTGCGAAACTGGATGTAAGACCCGAAAATATCAGACCGCAGTTAGCAGCGGCACTGGATAAGATGGGGCTTTCCTATGTGGACCTTTATCAGCCTGCCCGACAGGATAATGCCATTCCGGTAGAAGCGGTGATGGAAGAGCTGGTAAAACTGAAAGAAGAAGGTTTGATTCATCATATCGGATTATCTGAAGTGGATGCAGCTACCCTTAGAAGGGCACATAAGGTTCATCCGGTGCACAGTGTTGAGGTGGAATATTCACTGCTGAATCGTGAAATAGAGAAGGAATTAATTCCGACTGCCAAAGAGCTGGGGATACAGGTGGTTGCATATGGTGCAGTAGGACATGGTGTTTTAACCGATAAAGTGATAAATGGCGGTATTGTCAATCCGATGGCGGCAAGAGGAATTTTATCCCCTCTTAACAAGAAGCACAATTTACAGATTCTGAATGCATTTGCGGACATGGCAAAGCAGCAGGGACTTACGATGAGTGAACTTGCATTGGCATGGACACAGGCAAAATATGATAATATTTTATCTTTGGTTGGAACAACGAAACCGGAGCATTTCTTAAGTTCCTATAAAGCGATGCAGACGAAATTAACCGAAACCACAGTTGCTGAAATAGAGAAAGTGGTTTCTGAGGATACCATCAAAGGACACACTATGCGTAAATGGATTTTTGAGAATGGTGTTGGCAAGCTGGTGCAACATGCGTAAAAAATGGAGTAACCACAGTCTGCGACGTTTCAGCCTCTGAGGAATTACAGGCTTCTTATCATCCATTAAATGTATGGTCGTCGCGTACCAGTATCTGGATGGATGTAGAGGATGCAGGACTGATTCCATTAGAGGTGCTGCAAGGTGCAACGACGAAGCCGGCAGAAGCATATGGTATAAGTGATGTGGGGACAATTGTGCCGGGAAGGAAGGCAACCATGGTTCTGATAGAAGGCAGACCGGATCAGAATATTACCGATAGTACGAAAATAGTACAAATCTGGGTCGATGGAAAGCCGATTTTGGAAGATACATTTTAGAAAATACAGGGGACATCATCTTGACAAATGTACCAATCAGTTCTATAATGCAAACAATAAAATAAAGCAAACCGATGAAGCGGAGATAACGGCAATGATGCCTTTACAGAGAGCCTGTGGTGCTGAGAACAGGTGAGAAACAAGTTGTCAAATGGACCGCAGAGGGCACAGTCAAAAGTATAAGAAGATTTTATACCTAGTACTCTGTGACGTGTGGGCATACGTCAGTTGCCGGAGATATAGTAGTATCTTGCTAAGAGCACTTGCAGTCAGTGGATTGCAGTGAATCAAGGTGGCACCGCGGATAGTGGCTACTTCTAATAGAACATTCCATTGGGAGTGTTGTGGCTGAGTATAGTATTCGTCCTTGACAGATGTTTTTCTGTCGAGGACGTTTTTTTGATGGAAGCGTTTTGGGATTGAGGCGTTTGGGGTTCTGGCACAAGGCAGTGCTTGTGTATTAGGAACTTGTGTATCAGTGACAGGTAGTTTGGCAATTGGAAAGGATAACATCAGGAAGGAGATTTAAGATGGCGGATAGCAATGGACGTTTTGGAGTGCATGGAGGAAGGTACATACCGGAAACCTTGATGAATGCAGTTCTGGAGGTAGAGAAGGCATATGAGTTTTATAAAAATGACCCGGCTTTTCAACAGGAACTTGCAGAATTGCTGCGGGAATATGCGGGAAGACCGTCAGGACTGTATTATGCAGAAAAAATGACGAAGAAATTGGGCGGTGCAAAAATTTATCTGAAACGTGAGGATTTGAATCATACAGGCTCCCATAAAATCAACAATGTACTGGGGCAGGCGCTCCTGGCAAAGAAAATGGGAAAGGTCAGGCTGATAGCAGAAACCGGAGCCGGTCAGCATGGAGTGGCAACTGCAACTGCCGCGGCACTGTTAGATATGGAATGTGTTGTGTTTATGGGAGAAGAGGATACCAGACGACAGGCGCTTAACGTATATCGTATGAAACTTTTGGGAGCGAAGGTTGTTCCGGTTACCAGTGGAACTGCTACGTTAAAGGATGCTGTATCAGAAGCCATGAGAGAGTGGGCATCCAGATTGGAAGATACGCATTATTGTCTTGGCTCTGTTATGGGACCTCATCCGTTTCCCACCATTGTCCGGGATTTTCAAGCAGTGATTTCCCGGGAAGTGAAGGAGCAGCTGCTGGAAAAAGAGGGCAGGCTGCCAGATGCAGTGATTGCCTGTGTAGGCGGCGGTTCTAATGCAATTGGAAGTTTCTACCATTTTATAGAAGAGAAAGAAGTAAGACTGATTGGATGTGAGGCAGCAGGCAGAGGCATAGATACTTTTGAAACAGCAGCCACCATTAATACGGGAAGACTAGGTATCTTTCATGGTATGAAATCTTATTTCTGTCAGGATAAATATGGACAGATAGCACCAGTATATTCTATTTCAGCAGGTCTGGATTATCCAGGAGTAGGACCAGAACATGCGAACCTTCATGATATGGGCAGAGCAGAGTATGTTCCGGTGACGGATGAAGAGGCAGTGGAAGCCTTTGAATTTTTATCCAGAACAGAGGGAATCATTCCGGCAATTGAATCGGCACATGCGATAGCCTATGCCATGAAGTTAGCACCTCAGATGGATAAGGATAAAATTATCGTAGTTACCGTTTCTGGCAGAGGGGATAAGGATTGTGCAGCCATTGCCAGATACAGAGGGGAGGATATTTATGAATAAGACAGGAAACGATAGAATCAAAGAAGCCTTTGCAAAGGGGAAAGCATGGATACCCTTTTTTACTTGCGGTGACCCGGATTTAGATACCACAGGCAGACAGATAAGAGAAGCGGTGAAAAAGGGAGCAGCCATGGTAGAACTGGGGATTCCTTTTTCCGACCCGACAGCAGAGGGACCGTTGATTCAGGCGGCGAATCTACGGGCATTAGAAGGCGGTGTTACTACCGACAGTATCTTTGCGTTTGTGCAGGAGCTTAGGAAGGAAGTAACCGTTCCGTTCCTGTTTATGACGTATGCTAATGTGATATTTTCCTATGGTACGGAGTCCTTTCTGCGGACCTGTGCAGAGATAGGGATTGCTGGTATTCTGGTACCGGATTTGCCTTTTGAGGAAAAAGAAGAATTTGCACCATTATGCAGAAAATACCAGATAGCATTGTTGTCTATGGTGGCTCCTGCTTCGGGACAACGGATTGCCATGATTGCGAAGGAAGCAGAAGGGTTTCTCTACATTCTGTCTGGTGCAGAGGCAGCAGGGGGAGAGCAGGAAAGGGCAGAAGATTTCCGCAAAATAGTGAAAATCATCCGGGAGAATACAGACATTCCCTGTGCCATTGGCTTTGAGGCTTTCCTGCCGGAACAGGCGAAGGAAATTGGGCAGATAGCAGATGGTATGATTGTAGGTCAGAATCGTGTCACTGTGGATTCGGACAGCAGAGGAGAGAAGGCGGTATGAAGAACCAGAGAAGGATAAGCTGGTGGATAGCAGGAGGTATTGCAGGTCTGTTTCTGCTATTCTTCTGCGGACATTATGTGTGTCAGGAAAACGATTCGGCGGCACTTACCCATGTTTTTTCTTTTTCCGAAGAGAATAGGAAGGGTTTCCAGAACCTGTACCAAAGGGAGTGTTATCGGTATCTGACTGATGCTTATTTTGAAGGCAGAAACCGACAGCATGAATACGAAGAAACAGGACAGGGACGAGAGAAAGCATATACGCTCGTGGTTTCGCTGCATTCTTCTGCGAGCGAGGAAAAAGAATGGTTTTGCTCGGACGTGATAAACTGGCTGCTGGCGGTTACAGAAAAGCTGCCTTATGAAAAGAACGAGGAAGTTTATCAGAAGATTGAAATTGCATACCAGGGGGAAACTTATACCTATGCGCTTTCTCATATGCAGAATTTTTCAGCCGATCATATTTCTCGGGTTTATAATGACTTGTATGATTTTGTGGAAGCCTTATGCAGCGAAAATTATAAGGCGGTGCAAGGGGAAAAGGAAGAAGAGTCTGCAAAAGTGCAGACTGAGATATCAGAGGAAATGGTACAGTGGTATCTGGCAGCAGAACCGGATTGCAGGGATACGACAGACAGTGGGATGGAGTATCGGATGATTCCGGTTGACCGGGCCTGCGGCAGCAGCTATTATGTGTGCGTGGCAACGCAGGATGGCGGCAGGAGTGCGGCTATGATAAATACAGACCCCTATCTGGGCTCTGGCGGCGCAGCGAAATGGATTTCCTTTCTGGCAGATGGCAAAACGGGTTTTTCCTGTCTTGCTTACAGTGGGGGAACTTATGGCAGCTTATACCGGACCGAAGATGGCGGCAGAAGTTTTGAGAAAATAGAATATCCTTCGGCAAAAGGCAAGTTGTCGGATGGCACCTATTACAATCCCTTTGTGATGCCGGAGAAGGTTTGTGAAGAAGAGGGCAGGTTATATATGGAAGTAGGACAAGGTGCAGATGGTGATTATTATGGAAAAGAAGGTTTCTGTCATGGGTTGTACGAATCCCAGGATAAGGGCAGAACATGGACATACGTAAAAGAAATTGCGGTGGAACGATAAGTTTCGTTGTTTTCCTTGAGTTTGCACCGAAAAATCAATGTTTTTTTTTTAATACAATGGCAAAAAGCCTTGAAAATTCGGGGGGGGGGTAGTATATTATTAGGAATAAAGTCCTATAAATAAAAATGGGGCAGTTTGCTTGGCATTTTAGTGTGATGTCTGCAGACACGTGCATAAGACAGAAGAAAACGATAACTTGAAGAAAGGACAGAAGAAACCATGAACTTGGAAAAGAAATTGAAGAACTTGAAAGTAGCAGGCAAACTCAAAGTATATCGTATGTGCATGATAACAATCATTGTATGTATGGGTATCATATCAGCAGTGTTAAGTATGCTGATGAATTCAAAGGTTAAGGAAATTACAGAGGTATGGTCGCCATCCTTATCTTGTGTACAGGCATTGAATACCTTAACTTCTGAGTATCGACTGAAACAGTATGGTCATCTGGTAGCAGTTGATGAAGCTGCTATGGCAGGTTATGAAGAAGAAATGGCATCCCTGGATGCTCAGATAAATGAAGTAAGTGCTTCTTTTCAGAAGTTGATTTCCACAGAAAAGGAAACCGCATTATATGAAAATATTCAGACACAATGGGCACTTTACAAACAGCAGTCTGAGGAAGTAATGGCTTTAAGTGAAGCGCATGAGGAAACAGCAGGCGGCGAGCTGATGGTAGGTACTGTTTATGATACCTTTAAGAATTTCAATCAGAGCTTTGATGAGTTGGAAACTTATGAAAATAGGGAACTGACATCAGCTAAAACTACTGTAAATGTTGTATTCATTATTATGCTGGTTGCTATTGTAGTGGCAGTGGCAGTAGCAGTTTTACTGGCAACAGCCATTGGCACAACGATTGGTAAGATGATTTCAGTGCCGGCAGAGCAGATTGAAGAAGCAGTTTCTTGTATGCGTGACGGTGATTTCTCAAAGGTAGATATTCTTACTTATAACTCGGATGATGAACTTGGTATGATTTCCAGAAAATTGAGAAAGACATTGATTAACTTATCTGCTTATGTAGGTGAGATTTCTCACGAACTGGATAGCATTGCCAAAGGTGATTTGACAAGAGATGGGGACAAGATTACAGATTTCCTGGGAGAATTTTCCAGCATTAAAAATTCTTTACTTTACATATTGAAACGATTCAACAGCACACTTACGGATATTCAGACATCAGCAGGTCATGTGGCAGCAGATGCGGAACAGGTTGCTCGTGCTTCCCAGTCTCTTGCTGAAGGTGCAAGTGACCAGGCTAGTGCAATTGAAGAACTGACTGCTACGGTAGATACAGTATCCAGTCTGGCAGAAGACAGTGCAGAAGCAACACAGAGTGCATACGATCAGATTAAGACTTCCGCAGATAAAGCAAATGCTGAGAAACAGAAGATGCAGGAACTGACAGAAGAAATGGCACGTATCACAGAGATTTCTAAAGAAATTGAGGATATTATTCAGGCAATCGAAGACATTGCTTCCCAGACAAATCTGTTATCCTTAAATGCTTCTATTGAAGCAGCACGTGCAGGAGAAGCAGGTAAAGGCTTTGCAGTAGTAGCAGACCAGATTGGTAAGTTAGCATCTGATAGTGCACAGTCTGCGGTTAACACAAGAGAGTTGATTAACAAGACATTGGTAGAAATTGAAAAAGGTAATACCATTGCATTGTCCGTTGCAGAATCATTTGAACAGATTATCTCTGATATGACAGCATCTGCTGAATTAGCACATCAGACAACAGAAAATGCAAATACACAGGCAAGTGCTCTGGAACAGATTGAGCAGGGAATTGAACAGATTTCCAGTGCAATGCAGAATACAGCAGCAGCTTCTGAGGAAAGTACAGCAATCAGTGCGAACTTATCTGATAAGTCCGCAACACTGGATGAACTGGTACAGAGATTCAAATTGTATTAAAAATAGTATCTGTATGAAAAGATACAGAAGTGGGAATAACAGGTAGTCGGCAGGATTCGCTGGCTGCCTGTTTTTTTTGACAAGAAAATTTTAGGATAAAAGATGTTACGGTTTGAAACTTTTTACAAAATAGAATTATCTAATCATTAAAAGGCACAGACAAGACAAAAGATAAGGCTGTGACAGGAAAGGAGGAAGCAATCTATGGGAATAGTAGCTGCAAAGCGTACCAAAGAGGAAATCGTAGAAGAGATATTATTAAGGGATTATGATAAATATTACAGGCTTGCATACAGTTATGTAAAGAATGAAATGGATGCAGGCGATATTGTGCAGAATGGTGCTTATCAGGCAATTCGGAAGGCGGATACTCTTCGGGAAGAGAAATTCGCGGCAACCTGGATATATCGTATCATGATAAATGAGATTTTTAAGAATTATAAAAAACAGGAAACGGAAGATATCAGTGAAATTGCAGAAACCATGGGACGGGAAGATACTTATGAAAATATTGACCTGAAAAGAGCGTTGGCTACTTTGTCAAAGGAGGACAAAGCAGTTGTGGAAATGAAATATTTTGAAGATATGAAGCTGTCCGAAATAGCACAGGTATTAGGGGAAAATTTAAGTACGGTGAAAAGTCGTCTGTATCGCAGTCTTAAGAAATTGAAACTGGAGATAGAAGCATGAAAGGAGCAGAGAAAGTTATGAAAGACAGGGAAAAGGCATTTATGGAGCAGAAAGCAGATTACATGGAACTTAAAATGAGTGAATTGCAGATAGCACAGATGAAGAAAAAAATAGAGCAGGCAAAGAGAGAAAATCAGACGGAAAGAGAACAGCAAATAACAAGTGAAAATCTGATGGAAAATCAAAAAGAAAAGCAAAAGGAGAATAGGATGATGAAAAAGGATAAAACAGGAAGCAGAAAACACATTGGCAGAAATTTGGGGATTGCAGCAGCGGCAGCAGTTGCAGTTATGGTTGCTTTACCAAATACATCCATGAGTGTTGCACATGCCATGGAACAGGTACCATTTCTGTCCAAGTGGGTACAGGTGGTAACTTTTCGTGATTATCAGTATGAAGATGAACGCAATCGTGCGGACATTGAAGTGCCGAATCTGTTGGTAGAACAGGAGAATTTGACAGAGGAGGAGAAGCAGAGCGTAGAACAGACAGAAACAGACACTGCGGAGCAGATAAAACTTACCACAGAAGAGATAAATGCTGAAATAGAGAAGACTACACAGAAGATGATAGCGGAATTTGAAGAAGGTCTGAAAGCAGAAGAAGGTTATCAGAATATGTCTGTAAGTTCAGAAATTCTGGCAACCACCGATTCCTATTTTACTTTGAAGTTAAATTGTTTTCAGGCAGCAGGAAGCGGCGCAGAATGGAATTACTATTACACCATTGATTTAAGAAGCGGCAAACAGATAGCACTGGCAGATTTGTTTGTAGAAGGTGCAGACTATATCACTCCGATTAGTGAAAACATTAAGGAGCAGATGAGAGAACAGATGGCAGCAGATGATATGGTTAGCTACTGGCTGGATGACCCGGAAGTGGAAGAGTGGAATTTTGACAAGATTACAGACGAAACCAGTTTCTATCTGAACGAAGCAGGTGAAATTGTAATCGCTTTCAATGAAGGAGATGTAGCGCCTATGTATATGGGGTGTGTGCAGTTTGTGATTCCAGATGAAGCGTTAAGTGGAATACGGAAATAAGAAGACAGGTCATTGGAAGTGGATGAGAAAAACCGGAATTGTGGATTTCCACAGTTCCGGTTTTTTGTGCAGATATGGTTCCTTCAAATTGGTATGACCGAAAGGAAATTTATATCGTTTCAGTTCTTGAAATTTCAAGCATAGAAGAGGACAATTCGCTGATGTTCCGGGTATCTGCAATGATTTTGTTCATATTTTCCTGATAGGCCAGAATGGCATCTGCAATGGACTCTACCACAGCATGATTTTCCTCGGAATGATGACTCATATCTTCTACTTTGGTACGCAGACTGTCAAAGATGGAATCCACGTTCTGGACATTGGTGTTCTGCTCTTCGATGTTATTATAAAGAGAGTCAAAACTCTGAATCAATCCATCAAAGCCGGATTGCAGTCCAACTAAGGATTCCAAAGAGTTGTTGATGGCACCTACGCTCTCTTCCAATTGGGAAGTGGTTACTTCAATCTGGTTTTTCATATTGTCTACCACAGAGATAACCTGATTGGAACAATTGTTGCTGTCCAGAGCAAGCTCCTGTACCTGGGTTGCAACCACAGCAAATCCAGCACCGGCTTCTCCGGCTCTTGCAGCTTCGATGGAAGCGTTTAAGGCTAACATTTTGGTGCTGCTGGCAATGCTGGTAAGCTGTTCTGTGGTTTCCGAAATTTCCCGAATCTGCTGCTGCAGTTGGGCAAATACTTCTTTGGTAGCACTAACTGTTTGTTTCACAGACTGCATATGTCTGTCCATTGTCAGCATATTTTTTTTGTTTTCCGATAAGGCAGTTTCCACTTGTCTGACTTCCTTGTTCAGTTCGTGTACATGACCTTCGGTAACCTGCATATATTCCTGTACTTTTTCACAGGTGGCTTCCACTTCCTGGGTGCCGGTATTGATTTCATGAGAACCTTGTTTTAACGCATTGGTATTTTCTTCAAGACGTTCATTTGCTTCCCGCATTCCATCGATTCTGCCGGAAGATACTTCATAATTTGCCTGTAATTCTTCTCCGATATTTTTGATAGAAGCAAGGAAGTGCTCGGCTTCTTCTGTTTTCTGCTGGCTTTTCTCAATGAACGCCCTACCGCGCGAAATGGTAAGGTAGAACGTATAGGCAGCTACAACAAACAATACAATGCACATGATATACTGTGAAAGGGGGTCTGCTTTGTCTGGATGGATAAGATATAATAAAATCAGAAGAACTGGAATTTCCACCATCTGTACTTTGGTGTAAGCGGATTCCAGATACATTCCAGACAAACCGATTACCGCAAGAAACAGTGGAAAATCGTCACTGTAAAAATTACCGCTGAAAATCGAAATAAAGAATACAAGAAGAGGCAGTTCTACGCAGATAGCAAACTGCTTGGTATATTGGTTTACTCTCAGTTTGTTCATCAGTAATGTAACAACGAAGAACACCAGAAGGCAGATACCTACTGCAATGGCACCTGTCCAGGTTTTGCCGATTAGATTTTTCAAGAAAAATGCGGCAGCAACCACAAACGTTGTGGTCATCATGGTTTTAAATATTTTTTCCTGAGCAATTGGTTCTTTTGCTGTTTCCTTATTCATTTGTCATTTCCTCCCCGAAAACCTAAAAAATTCGCTTACTTTTAAGTGTAGCACATTATTTAACCTTTTTCATCCCTTTTTATTTTTTTTGCAGAGCTTTGTCACTGAGATTATTGAAACTTTGCTGATACATTTTGGAAAAGAGTCTGACGAACTAAAAAAAAGATACCTAACTAATAAAAAGATATCTTGATTCCGATAGTCACTTTTACTAATATGTTTTCATAAGTATCAGAGAATATGCAAAATAGGAGGGGTAGAATTGTGGAAGGCTATCATTTTTTAGACGAAAGTGGAGTGTTTACTCTAAAGAATCCGGAAAATTACAGCTGCCAGTATTTTCCCATAGCGGGCGAAAAGGGGATAAAAAGTGCATTGACTCCGAATCTGGGTGGCGACAGTAAAATAAATCAGAATGCATTTATTCTGGAGCCGGTTAGTGTCGAAAATTTGCATAATAATCGTTCTACAAGAAATTTCTGGTGTCAGGTAGAAGGAGTCGGAAGTTGGTCTGCAACGGGAGCTTCGGCAGAGGAAGAAAGCAAAAGATTCACTGATTGTCAGGATGAAAGTGAACTGACCGCAGGATTTATGTGGCAGACTATAACGAGAAAATCAAAAAAATATCAGATGGAATCAAAAATAACATCTTTTGTTCCGCTAGATTGTGATGCAGAAATTATGTGCGTAACAATTACCAATATTGGTAAAATGCGTATGAAATTTACACCCATTGCTGCAGTGCCAATCTATGGAAGAAGTGCAGATAATATCAGAGATCACAGACATGTGACCTCCTTGCTGCACCGGATTTCAACGCGGACAGAAGGGGTTGTTGTCACACCTACCCTTTCCTTTGATGAAAGAGGACATCAGATAAATGATATCAGCTATTTTGTGGCAGGGGTAACGGGAAATGGTAAAATGCCGGAAAGTTTCTATCCAGTTGTCGAAGATTACATAGGAGAAGGCGGAAACTATACAAGACCGCGTGCAGTATTAGAAAATCAGCCGGGAGTTGCAGCAGGAAGAGAATTTGAGGGAAAAGAAGCGATTGGTGGTTTGCGATTTGAGCAGACCATATTAGAGCCGGGAAGTTCTGCTGTTTATACGATTCTGATTGGGGCGACCAATGAGCCGGAAGAACTTCAGGCAATGGTGGAAATGTTTGATACGGAAGAGAAAGTGGAACGGGCATTTGAAAGAACGAAAAAAGACTGGCAGGAAAAGGTAAATATTACCTATCATACTGGTGATTCAAAGTTTGATAATTATATGAGATGGGTAAGTTTTCAGCCGATTTTAAGAAGGATTTATGGTTGCTCTTTTCTGCCCCACCATGATTATGGAAAGGGTGGAAGAGGCTGGAGAGACTTGTGGCAGGATTGTCTGGCATTATTGTTGATGAATCCAGATGGAGTAAGGCAGATGCTGTTAGATAATTTTGGTGGTGTTCGTATTGACGGAACGAATGCGACTATTATTGGAGCAAAACAGGGAGAATTTATAGCAGACCGTAATAATATAACGAGGGTCTGGATGGATCATGGGGTCTGGCCTTTCTTTACAACCAAGTTGTATATTGACCAGACAGGAGATATTGAACTGTTGGGGCAGAAGGTATCATATTTCAAAGATAAGCAGGTAGAACGTGGTCAGGCGACCGATGAACAGTGGGATGAGAATTATGGTAATAAACAAAAAGATGTAGAAGGAAAAGTTTATTACGGAACAGTTCTGGAACATTTACTTTTACAGAATCTGTGTGCCTTTTATGAAGTGGGTGAACACAATCACATCAAACTGCGTGGTGCAGATTGGAACGATGCACTGGATATGGCAGATAAAAGAGGTGAAAGTGTTGCTTTTACAAATGCCTATGCCGGAAACTTGAGAGATTTGGCAGAATATGTAGAATTATATGGAAAAACTGTCGGCAAAACAGAGGTTTGCATAGCAGAAGAAATGCTTTGCCTGCTGGAAAAAGACATACAATTACTGGATAAGAAAGAAGCAAAGAATCAGTTGTTATATGATTATGAAAAAGCGTGCAGGCATAACATTAGCGGACGAACCAGCCATATTAAAATTAGTGAATTGGCTGAAAATCTGCGGAAGAAAGCAGATTGGATGATGGAACATATCCGTGCAACGGAATGGATAACGGATGCAGAGGGAAATGGATGGTTTAACAGTTATTATGATGATAATGGAAGACAGGTAGAGGGTGAACATGAGAATGGTGTGCGCATGATGCTGACAGGACAGGTGTTTTCCATCATGAGCGGTACAGCTACGCAGGAGCAGATTACACAAATTACAAAGAGTGCAGATAAGTATCTGTTTAACAAGCAACAAGGAGGTTATCGGTTAAATACTAATTTCCATGAAGTTAAGACAGATTTGGGAAGAATGTTTGGTTTTGCATACGGAGAGAAAGAAAATGGAGCTGTCTTTTCACATATGGCAGTTATGTATGCCAATGCTTTATATAAGCGAGGATTTGTGAAAGAGGGATATAAGGCACTGCAGGCATTGGCAGATGCGGCAATAGATTTTGAAACCAGTAAAATCTATCCGGGTATTCCAGAGTACTTTAATGCAAAAGGAAGAGGAATGTATCATTATCTGACAGGCGCGGCAAGCTGGTATATGTTGACTATGATTACAGAATGTTATGGAGTCAAAGGCAAAGCAGGAAACATGGAGATTAGTCCGAAATTAATGAAAAACCAGTTTGATAAGGAAAATCGAGCTGTAATTACCCTACCTTTTGGTGGCAGATGTTTTGAAATCATCATACACAATAAGGAAGCCTTAGAAGCAGGAGAATATGGAATTCAAACGGCGGTACTGGATGGAGACGGATTGGAAGTAACGCAGACACACAGCAGTGCAGTGTTGACGAAAGCAGAAATAGAAGAGTTATCAGAAGGTGCTCACAGGATAGAAATTACATTGGGGAGATTGGAGAAATGACTGTATGAAAAATAGAAACGAAGAATTTGTTATAACTGGATATGGTAAGAAGTCTACTTTTGCAAGTTTTTTGCCGGGCATTGCAGGAATAAAAGGCATTCCTATCTGGTGCTATTATGTAAACCGAGGTCAGGGGGTTGCGTGTTTTGGTGTAGATAATAAGGACCATGCCATTATGGAATTTTCACCGGCACACGTGGCGTATCAGAATGTAAAAAGAACTGGATTCAGGACTTTCCTACGTAAAAATGGTAAATATATGGAATGTTTTGTGGATGAGCAAAAAGAGCAGGACATGATAATTCGGATGAACAGTTTTTCTGTACGGGAAAATAACAAGGAAGAACAGATTCTGACCCAGGTAGATTATTTTATTCTGCCGGGAGAAAAACTGGGCGGTCTGGTTAGAAAGGTTACCATAACCAATCAGTCAGATAATATGGTGGAACTGGAAGTATTGGATGGTATGCCTGCACTGATTCCATATGGCGTAAATATGGAAAGTATGAAAAATATGACACAGACTGCGAAAGCCTGGATGCAGGTAGAGGATATGGAAACAAAAGTGCCATTTTTCAGGGTAAGGGCGAGCATGGAGGATACTGCTGCGGTAGCAGCAATTGAAGGCGGCAACTTCTCGATGGCATGTCTGGAGAATGGAGATAAATTGTCACCAGTTGTAGAACCTGAACTGATATTTGCATATGATAGTTCCTTACAGACAGCAGTTAATTTTGAGCAAAATGGTCTGGACAGTATTCTGGCAGCAAAACAGATAACTATGAATAATTTGCCTTGCAGTTTTTATGGAGCGAAGAAAATTCTGCACAGCGGAGAATCTATCATTTTGTATGAAATCATTGGACAGACCGAAAAGAAGACATATCTTCAGGAATTTCTGAAAGGAAAGAAGGATGCAGAATATTTCGAAGCCAAATGGGAAGAAGCGGCAATACTGACGAATGAATTGTGCAGGGTTATAGATACGCGTACTGCCTCACCGGAATTTGATACCTATTGTAGATATACCTATATGGATAATATGCTGCGAGGAGGTTGTCCGATGCGGCTTGGAAATAATAAGCTCTTTTATGTATATTCCAGAAAACATGGAGATTTAGAAAGAGATTATAATTACTTTTCTATGCTTCCTGAATTTTTTTCCCAAGGGAATGGCAACTTCAGGGATGTGAATCAAAATCGAAGATGTGACAGCTTCTTTTCTCCTTTTGTGGGAAGGGAGAATGTGAAAGAGTTTTACAGCTTGATACAAATGGATGGATATAATCCGTTGGCGGTGGAAAAATTGACTTATCAGCTTTCTGTGGAAAGAGCAACAGTTATTTTTCGGGAATTTGCATCAGAGAAAGCAAAAGCAATGATAGATTTTACAACGAAACCTTTTACACCGGGAGCTCTCTGGGCAAAGCTGGATGATGTGCTGCAAAATTGGAAGGAGGCTCTTTTTTATCAGATTATTGATTTCTCGGATAGTCTTGTGAATGGCAATTTCGGAGAAGGCTATTGGAGCGACCACTGGACTTATAATCTGGATTTAATTGAAGATTATCTGGAAGTGAATCCAGAGAAAGAAAAGGAAATGTTGTATGAAGAAGAGTATACTTATTTTCTTTCTCAAATCAATATCAACCGCAGAGGGAAACGTTATGAGGAAACTGCGAAGGGACTGCGTCAGTATCATGCTCTGAATGAAGAAAGCAAAAGAAAGAGCACAGACAAGTTAGTAAGAACAAATTTCGGTAACGGTGAGATATTAAAAGTTACCCTGATGGAAAAACTTCTGCTTTTATGTGCAACGAAATTTGCAACACTGGATGCTTATGGCATGGGAATTGAAATGGAAGGTGGCAAACCGGGCTGGTATGATGCCTTAAATGGTCTGCCGGGACTTTTCGGTTCTTCTATGACAGAAACATATGAATTGGCAAGAATGCTTCAATATACCATTTCTGTTTTGGAAAAATATCCGGAAGAAGTAAAGATAACAGAGGAACTAGGCTATTTTATGGATGAGCTGCAACTGGTCAATCGTTTGGAGATGGAAACTCTTTCGAAGGAAAAAGAGGTGCTTTCTTTCTGGAATCGTATCAATGATGTGAAAGAAATGTATCGTGACAAGACTTATTCGGGAGTATCAGGGAAGAAGAAAGCTTATCAGAGTAAAGATTTAGCAGCCATGCTTAGAGAATGGAAAGAGACAGTTGATTATGGTATTATAAAGGCTTGTAAACTAAGTGGCGGAATTTGTCCGACATATTTTACTTATGAAGTAACAGAGTATGAAAAGCAGAAGGATAATATTCGACCGCTTCATTTTGAAGTCAGACAAATACCATATTTTCTGGAAGGCCCAGTTCGCTATCTAAAACTGGAACAGCCATTGGAAGAAAAGAGAAAACTGTATGCCAATGTAAAAAGCAGTGATTTGTATGATGAAAAGCTATCCATGTATAAAGTAAATGCATCGTTAGAAGATGCTTCTTATGAGTTGGGAAGGGCGAGAGCTTTTACACCGGGATGGTTGGAAAATGAATCCATCTGGCTGCATATGGAATATAAGTATCTGCTGGAATTGTTGCGTAGCGGAATGTATGAGGAGTTCTTTGAAGATTTTCATAAGGCAGCAGTACCATTTCTGAATCCGGAAGTGTACGGAAGAAGTATATATGAAAATTCTTCTTTTATTGCCAGTAGTAAGAATCCAAATGAAAAGTATCATGGAAAAGGATTTGTGGCAAGGCTTTCTGGTTCTACGATTGAATTTCTAAGTATGTGGAAACTTATGATGTTTGGAAGAAATGTTTTTGAGGTGAACAATGAACAACTTGTTTTTGCACCAAAACCGGCAATTCCAGATTATCTGATACCGGACAATAAAAGGATAACGACGACTTTACTGGGTGAGATAGAGGTAGAGTATCTTTTCCAAGAGAAAAAGAATTACATTCCGGGTCATTATGAAATAACCAATATGCATTTTATATACCAGAATAGAAGTGCAGTAGAAATCACAGCAGACTGTGTTTCTGGAAAATTGGCAGAAGATATCAGAGAGCAAAAAATAGCAAAGATTGAGATTACACTTGTATAAAAAATAAGGAGAAACATTGATATGAAGAAAATGGTAACGGTAGTTACGGATTACAAAACAGGGAAATTATGGGAACAGAAAGAAGAACAGATGGAAAAGGTAACGGATTGTATGCACGTTATCAATGTATACCCAGAAGTAACCTATCAGAAAATGCGAGGTTTTGGGGGAGCGTTTACAGAGGCATCGGCTCATAATTATGCAGGAATGAGCAAGGACAAAAAAAAGGAACTGACAGAGGCTTATTTTGGGGAAGAAGGTCTTCGGTATAACCTTGGAAGAGTGCATATGAATAGCTGCGATTTTGCATTAGGAAATTATACCTATATTGAAGAAGGAGATAAGGAACTGAAGACATTCTCCATTGCACACGATTACGAAGAAATTATTCCAATGATAAAAGATGCTCAGGCAAAATGTGGACAGGATATGAGTTTTCTGATGTCTCCCTGGTCACCACCGGCATTTATGAAGACAAACGGGGAAATGAATCATGGAGGAAGTCTGAAAGAGGAATATTATCAGCTCTGGGCGGATTACTTTGTGCGCTTTATAGAAGAGTATCAGATTGCCGGTATTCCAATTGCGTATCTGACAGTGCAGAATGAGCCAATGGCTGTTCAGACATGGGATTCCTGTATTTATACGTCACAGGAAGAAAGGACATTTGTTGGTGAGTATTTAGGGCCTGCTTTGGAGAAAGCAGGTTTGGTGAATACAGATATTTTTGTGTGGGATCACAATAAGGAAGAAGCGTATCAGAGAGTGAAGGAAATTCTGGAAGATGAAACTGCCAGAAAATACGTTAAGGGTGCAGCAGTTCACTGGTATACAGGTGACCATTTTGAAGCGGTTGAACTGATTAAAAAGCAATATCCTGATAAAGAGGTGTTTTTCACTGAGGGGTGTGTAGAATATTCTCGTTTTGCAGATTCTGGTGAGATAGAGAAGGCAGAAATGTATGCACATGATATTTTGGGTAATTTGAATGCAGGAATTACAGCTTCCTTTGACTGGAATCTGCTGTTAGATGAAAAGGGCGGTCCGAATCATGTAGGCAATTTCTGTGCAGCCCCGATTATGTGTAATACAGCAGAAGACAGTTACGAAAAAAGATTAACTTACTACTATATTGGACATTTCAGCCGTTACATTAAGCAGGGCGCAGTGCGAATCGGAGTAACTCGTTATACGAATGATGTAGAAGTAACCGCTTTCTTAAATCCGGATGGTGAAAGAGTGCTTGTTCTGCTAAATAATACAGAGAATGAGATTCCAGTAACAGTGCGTGAGTCAGGATGCGGTATAGAGAAGACAATTGCACCACATTCCATTTGTACAATATGCTACTAAAAAAATGACACCTTTTTAAAATTTGAGTCATTATAACGAAAATCTTATCCGGATATAATTTATTTATCAACAGACAACAAGAGTGTTGAAAAGAAGGAGGATTTTTTATGAAACTGAAAAAACTTATTTCGGCTATGTTGGTTGGAACAATGGTATTGTCCATGACAGCATGTGGTAGTGGAAGTACAAACAGTAGTACTGCTGGTGGTACGGAAGCAACCGAGGAAGCAGGAGCAGAAACAGAAACAGCAGATGGAGCAGAGAAATTAGTGGTTTGGACACTGACGAAGGACTTGGAAACATTTGCAGAGCATTACATGGAAGTTAATTCTGACGTGGCGATAGAAACAGTAGTTATTGAGCCAGCAAACTATGTAACAAAGATTCAGACTGCTTTAAATGGTGGACAGAAAGAACCGGATATTATCGTTGGTGAACCACAGATGTTGGAGAACTTCTATGATGCTGGATACTTTGAAGATTTGAATCAGGCACCGTACAATGCACAGGATTATGCAGATCAGATTGTGGATTATGTGTGGGAAGTAGGACAGGATGAAGAAGGCATTCAGAGAGCAATTTCCTATCAGATTACACCAGCTGGTATATATTACAGAAGAGATATTGCAACTGAAGTGTTTGGAACAGATGATCCAGAAGAAATTGGCAAGTTATTTGCAGATTATGCAACTATTATTGATACAGCAAATAAATTAAAAGATGCCGGATACAGAATTTTCTCATCTGATGCAGAAATGCAGTACTTCTCAGGTGATTCCGCATGGGTAGTAGATGGAACTTTAAATGTAGACCAGGGAAGATATGATTATATGGATTTGTGTGTTCAGTTATATAAGGATGATTTAACAGCTTATGCAAACCAGTGGTCTACACCATGGTATCAGGCTATGGCTGGTGAAGTACCGATTCTTACAGCAGAGGTTCAGAGTTATGCAGATGATTCTGTAAACGTATGGGATGCAGAACAGTTCGCAGAAGCAACAGCAGGCATGGATACAACAACAGTATTTGCATTTGGTCTTCCATCCTGGGGTGTTCTGACTTTAAGAGATAACGTACAGGAAACTGCAGGTAAATGGGGTGTATGTGCTGGTCCTTCTTATGGATTTGGTGGTGGTACATTCATAGGTATTTCCGCTTTGTCTGAAAGAAAAGATATTGCATGGGATTTTGTGAAATTCTGTACTTTGAATGAAGATACTGCTAACTGGTGGATTGATGTATCTGAGGGTGATACTGTTTCCTTGATTCCTGTATTGGAGGCACATGCAGATGATGCAAATGAAGTATACGGCGGACAGCAGTTATACAAATTCTGGTTGGAGCAGGCAAAAGGTATTGATTATTCTAAAGTTACAAGATATGACAAAGTAATCGGTGATGCATGGGGAGATGCCATTACTGCTGTTAAACAGGGTGAAAAGACAAAAGATGAAGCTGTACAGGAATTCTACGATATTGTTGAAAGTACATATCCGGAAATTACAGTTAACAGATAAAATGAAACAACAGGCAGGGGCAGGCGGATAGGCATACTGCCCTTTTGTCTTAAGAGCGGAGGTAATGATAATGGCAAAGAATCAAGTCGTGGCTGGAAAAAAGAAAAATAGAGACAATATAGCCTATCTGTTTGTACTGCCTTTTGTAGTTGTATTTCTTGTGTTTAATGTATATCCTGTATTCCGAACGCTTTATTTGAGTTTTACGGATTATAAAGGATTTGGAGAGGCAGCATTTAGTGGCATTAGCAACTATACACGAGTATTGACAGATAAGTTTTTCTGGAGAAGTCTTTGGAATACGATAAAGATCTGGAGTGTGAATATTGTGCTCCAGCTTGGTATTGCATTTTTACTTACGATAGTATTCAGTGATGTAAAATACCGAGTACGTGGTCTGGGTATATTCCGAGCCGTGTATTATTTACCCAATCTGATTTCGGCTACATCTGTGGCATTCCTTTTTAAAACATTATTAGACTGGAAGTACGGAAGTTTTAATCAGATGCTTATAGAAATGGGACTTCTGCAAGAACAGATAAACTGGTTGGGTTCTACCACAACAGCACCTTATGTAATTTCGGTTATTCAGACATGGATGTGGTTTGGTAATTCTTTTATTATGTTGATGGCGGGTGTTCAGGGTATTTCAAGGGATTATTTTGAAGCAGCAGCCATTGATGGTGCTGGCAGATGGACTATTTTTGGCAAGATTACGTTGCCATTGTTAAAGCCAATTATGTTATATGTATTTGTAACTTCATTAATCGGAGGACTTCAGTTGTTTGATTTGCCTTTCCTTATCAATGGAGTGGCTCCTGGTACGGTTGGTGCACCATCGGGATGCTTACAGACATCGGTTATGTACTTGTATAAATTTGGCTTTGAAACAAATCAGGTTGGTTACGCTTCTGCCATTGCATATACATTATTTGCGATTATATTAGTAGTATCGATTATTCAATTTAAGACACTGGGAAAGGAGGATGAATAATATGATAAAAGCATGGTATAACATAAAAAAAGGGATTCTCTATGTTGCTTTGATAATGCTTGGATTAGTTTGTCTTCTTCCTTTTGTGTTGATGATTGTGAATGCGACCAGAAGCGGAGTAGAGATTACACGCTCCTTCACCTTTATACCAGGTACGCATTTAAAAGAAAACTGGGAAGCATTGTTTGCATATGTGGATTTGTTCGTAGGATTTTGGAACAGTATTAAGGTAGCTGTTCCGGCAACAATTCTTACCGCTTATTTTTCGGCCATTACAGCATATGCGCTGGCAATTTATAAATTTAAGGGAAACAATCTATTGTTCAAAATAATTGTGGTATTTATGATGATTCCGGGACAACTGAGTCTTATAGGTTTCTACAACCTTTGTCAGAAACTACATCTGGTAAATACTTATATACCGCTGATCATTCCGGCAATTGCGGCACCGGGAACCGTATTTTTCTTAAGACAGTATGTGCAGTCTTCACTGCCGAAAGCCCTTCTGGAAGCTGCCAGAATTGACGGAGCAAGCGAAATACATATTTTCCATAAGATTGTTCTTCCGATTATGGCACCGGGTATTGCAACTATGTCAATTGGTGCTTTTATAGGAAATTGGAATAATTATTTAGTTCCGTTGATTTTATTAAATTCCCCGGAGAAGATGACTTTGCCGGTTATGATATCCACTTTGAATGCAGCAACGGATTTGCAGAAAAATCAAGGTGCTATTTATTTAGGAGTTGCAATTTCGGTTGTCCCCATTCTGATTGTATTTTGTTTCTGCTCAAAATATATGATTAGTAGTATTTCTGCAGGTAGTGTAAAAGAATAATCGTATATACAGAACGAGTAATTTGTCATAAATGGAAAAACAAGGTAATATTCTTTCTAAAAGAGTATTATCTTGTTTTCTTTTTTCGCCTAAAGAAAAATTGAAATACAGGGGAATAGGCTATATAATAGTGTGTAAGAAAGAGTAAATGCAGAGGAATGAAAATGTGCGAAAAAGAAGAAAAAAGAATGCAAAGTATAAGAGTTAAAATCTTGATAACTTTGGCAATAGCGGGAGTGTTTTTGCTATGGAGTATTGGCAGAACCAGAATGGAAGAAAACGCACCGGAAGCGGTTGAAGAGGAAGAATATGTCTGGCAGCAGTATGCGGATAAACCAGTTACGTTTGACTGGTATATTAATTATTCATGGTTTAATCAATCCTGGGGAGAAAATGTGGTATCACAAAAAATCACAGAAGAAACCGGAGTCAATATCAATTTTATTGTACCAGCAGGAAATGAAAGCGAAAAAATAAATGCGCTGATGGCATCTGATTCTTTACCGGATTTCGTCACATTAGGTTGGTGGGAAACCCAGATTAATGAGATGATTGAAGGAAATATGGTATAT
>CAYVUF010000001.1:0-8226 GCA_964454605.1 uncultured Bacteroides sp. | reverse complement strand
GGTATATGCATTAAATGAACTTGCAGATGAATATGATATGTATTTCTGGGAAGTCAGTGACCCAGATGCGGTGAAATGGTATACGCAGGAGGATGGTAATATATACGGTTATCCCAATTCCTGCTGTTCGCCAACTGACGTAGAAAAATATGGGGTTTCATCCAATCAGGTGTTTCTTGTGAGAAAAGATATATATGAGGCCATTGGAAGTCCTGATATGACGACACCAGAAGGATTTAAGGAGGCAGTAGAAAAGGCGGTAGCCATGTTCCCAGAAGTAGACGGAGAGCCTTTGATTCCGATAGGTGCGCATGAGTTTACAGAACAGGGGAATGTGTCTTTTGACAATTATTTAATGAATTTTCTGGCGGTTCCCTTTGAGGAAGAGGGAGAAGTTTACGACCGCCATACGAATGAAGATTATATCACATGGTTAAAAATGTTTCGTGAATTGGGAGAAGAAGGACTGTTGGCAGATGATATTTTCATAGACCAGCGCATGCAAACAGAAGAAAAAATGGCAGAGGGCAGATATTTCTGTATGATTTATCAATATACGGACATGGTTAGTCAGCAAAAGGAATTGTATGCAAAGCACCCGGAACGGATTTATATGGCAGTGGCTGGACCGAAAAATGCAGCAGGAGATGACCATACCTTGACAACGACCAGTATTAATGGCTGGACTGTAACCCTGATATCGAAAAATTGCGAACAGCCGGACAGAGCAATTGCTTTTCTAAATTATATGATAAGCGAATATGGACAGATGAGAATCTATCTGGGAGTAGAGGGACAAACTTTTGATTATGTGGATGGGGTGCCGATTATCAGAGAGGAAGTCAAAGAACTGCTAAATACAAACAGGGCAGAGTATGACCGTTTGTTTGGTGCAGACGATACTTATTGGATGTTGCAGGATAATATCATACAACAGCAGTGGACCCAGCAGGAACCCGAATATATTTCACAATTAAAAGAATGGACGAAGAAATATGTGGTTTATAATGGGCAATATGATTCGTGTCTTCCGTTAGATTCAGAAGCGGCATATATTGATACTCGAATTACGACCTTGTGGAGTCAGACACTTCCCAAATTGCTGATGGCTGATTCGGCGGAACGGTTTGATGAAATTTTTGCAGATTTTCTGGAGAAGCGAGAGGAATATGGTTACGAGGAATTAAGGCAGGTTCGAAATGAATTGATGAAACAGGCAAAAGAAAAATTAGGAATAGAGTAGGTATATGCAAAAAGGCTGGAAAGAACGATTCGAAAATTTGAAACTGAATATTAAGTTTACAATTGTTATCATCGTGCTTGTTGTCGTACCAATCACATTGCTAGTGATAGCATTGTTTGAAAATATGCAGGATAAGGTAATTAACGAAAACATAAGTTATATGCGATATACGATGCAGCGGTACCGAGATAATACCATAGGCAATATTGACTCCATCAATATGACGACCCAGTTTTTCCTCAGTGACAGCATACTGGAAAAAGTATTGGAAGATTCGGTCAATGAGTATCAGCTGACAACGGAAGAACTCTATCAAATGTATCACAATGAGATTGCTTCTTTGGAACGTCTGGTAAATAATAATCTGCTTTTATATGGGGTAAGAGTCTATGCGATCAATGATAACGTGCAGGAAATGATGCCGATTTTATATCGCAATAGTCGCATGAAAAGGTTAGAATGGGCACAAAAAGAAAATTTTACTGGTTGGAATTTTAATTATCAAGATGAGCTGTTTGATGGACGGAGGAATGCATTTAAGATAGCATCTTTGATAACCCCCATAGAAAATTATGAGAATGGATGTATTGGTATCATAGAAACGGCTGTTTCCATGGAGAAACTGTTCCCTTCCCTGTATGAGGAAATTGAGGAGGAATGGGGATGTTTTGTAACTAGTGATGGAATCGTATATTCGGCAGATGAGGAAAATTCTGATTATGAAGAGATAGCAAGACATGATGTGGAGCAGAATCCGGAAAATGAGGAGATATATACTTATCACAAAAAACAGGGTGGAAAACAGCTCATTGTATCTTATACCTATATCAAAGAAATGGATGGTACTTTATTTTCAGTACAGGATGTAACCGAAAATATGCAGGGGGTATATCAGATTTGTTATATGTATCTTGGTGCCATGGTGATTCTGGTGTGTGTACTTGGGTATGTGGTTAATCTGATTGTTAATCATTTGCTGAAACAGTTTTATGCCATGCTGGAGTCTGTTCGAAGCATCCGGCAAGGAGATTTGAGTGTACGAATTATCAATTGCGGAACGGATGAAATGGGTGAATTGGGAACGCAGATTAATCAGATGCTGGATTATATTGAGCAATTGATGAAGGAACGTATTGACAGAGAGATATTGGTGAAAAATTCAGAAATACGTGCTTTGCAGAATCAGATCAATGCACATTTCATTTATAATGTGTTGGAATCTATCAAGATGATGGCAGAGATAAACGAAGAATACACCATATCAGATGCAGTCACTTCACTTGGCAAATTATTGCGTTACAGTATGCGCTGGGAAGCAGATGGATTGGTACGGGTTGAGGAAGAAATTGAATATATCAAAGATTATCTGGTGCTTATCAATTTGAGATTTGATTACGAAATATATCTTTCCCTGAATATGCCGGAATTGATTATGCAGCAACAGATACCCAAAATGTCCTTACAGCCAATTATAGAAAATGCAATTTATCATGGCATAGAAGAGTTGGCGGAAGATACCAATATCTATATGAAAGGATATATTCAGGGGGAAGACTGTGTGATAGAAATTACAGATGCCGGAAAAGGAATGACAGAAGAAGAAATTGCGAAGCTTAGGAAAAAGATTAACGGTGAAATAGAAACCAGTGGTGGTGCTGGCAATGGGATCGGTTTAAAAAATGTACAGGACAGGATTCGTATCAGTTTTGGAAAAGGTTATGGAATTGGCGTAGATTCCAAAATCGGCTGTTATACCAAAATTACAGTGCGTATACCTTTGCAGATAATGCTTCCGACGGATGGGGGAAAAGTATGAAAACAATATTGATTGTAGAAGATGAAAAGTTAATACGACAGGGCATCCGTACCATGATACAGCGAAGTGGAGTACCGGTTGAGGTTATTATGGAATGCAATAACGGAGAAATTGCTTTGGAAATATTGGAAAGTCAGAAAGTTGATGTCATGTTTACGGATATCCGTATGCCTAAAATGAATGGGATTGAGCTGGTGAAAAATATGCAGAAACTGGAGTATAAACCAATTACTGTGGCAATCAGTGGTTATGCGGATTTTTCTTATGCCGTTGAAATGATGCGACTTGGAGTAAGGGAATATATTCTGAAACCCGTAGAAAGGGAAAAATTGGTATCCATAGTAAAACAGTTAGAGGAAGAACTGAAAGCACGTGAAATCGTCAGTCAGAATAATAAGCAGCTGGGTAAACAGCAGTTGAAATATCTGATTTTGAATGAACAGATTACGCAGGAAGAAATGAATACTTTAGAAACAGAATATGGAAATGATTTTTCTCTTCATCGGTTCTATTTATGTCTTTTACAGCCGAGAAAGGTGGAACAACTGGAAAAATCTTATATCTACCTACACAATATCGAAGACAATGATGTTTATCTGGTTTCAGAAGAAAATCTGGATTTCCTCTTAAAAAATGAGTTTGCTGGGGAGTGTGTAGGGGTCAGCTCGGTTCATTGTGGTATCCGAGAAATTAGGAAAGCATACGAAGAGGCACTGTATGCAAGAAAGAAGGCTTTCTGCAGAAATTGTGAAGTGGTACATAATGAGGAACCGGATAAGAGAATACCAGAAACATTATTACAGGATGCAGCAAGGCATGCAGAGATGGAGAGCAGATTGCGGAGAGTACAACTGCTTGGTACAGACCGTACAGATGAGATTCTGTATGTCTGGAAAAGTTTTTTTGACCAGGTGAAAAAAGGTTGGATTTCTTATCAGACTTTTGAAATGTGTATGGAAGATTTTTTTGGCGAGGTAAGGAAGACCTACCGGAATATTCTGGTGTCAGATACCGAAATCCTAGTGGAGCTGTCGGCATATTATCGTTTCACCAGGTTGGATGATTATGAGAAAGATTTCATGGAATGGGTGTTAGAGCTCCATGAGAGAATTAACAGTCAGTTTGATACGAGCAGGAATAAGCAGAAAATCAGAATGGCAATAGAATATATTAACGAAAATTATGATAAGGACTTAAACATGGCAGTTGTTTCCAATCATATTTCCATGAATTATTCTTTGTTTTCCTATATGTTTAAAGAAGAAACGGGAAGTAATTTTGTAAATTATTTGAAAAATATTCGGATGGAAGCAGCCAAAAAACTTTTGTCAGAAACAGACATGCGTATTATTGAAATCAGTGGACAAGTTGGTTATGATAATGAAAAATATTTTATGAAAACGTTCAAGACAGCAGTTGGTGTATCACCTAGCGAATACCGAAAAAATATAGAATGTCAGTAACCAGGAAGAGAACGTAAAAAAGTTTGGCTGTCGAGCCAAACTTTTTTAGCATGGGTTTAGAGAATGATATTTTTCTTTTTTTATATACATCATTTTATCTGCTTTGGCGAACAATTCCTGGATATCATCTGAAGTGAAGGAGTTGTTCGGGGTTGTGCAGGCAAATCCGATGCTGCAGGAAATGTCATAGGGTTTGCTGCTTAACTTGTTATAATTTTCCAGATATTTCTGAATTTGTTCGATTACAGTACGACCACCTGCTTCTGTGCAGTTAAGAGAGAGCATATAAAACTCATCACCGTTGAAACGGGCACAAATATCATTTTGTCTGAAGGTACTTTCTATGGCATGTCCCACAACCTGAATGGCAAAATCACCTTCGTTATGACCAAAGTTGTCATTGATATCTTTCAGACCGTTCATGTCCATAAGAAATGCACATAAGGGCACATTTTGCGAAACTGCCTGTTCCAGAAGCAGGGCTTCCTGTTGGTTATAACCATGCTTATTGAGTAGTCCTGTTAAAGAGTCATGCATATAAATGGATTCCAACTTATTTACAAGTATTCCGGTACATTTGATTTCGCGGATACGCTGCAACATCTGGTTGATGTTCATTTGCCACTGTATTAACTGGAACGGGAAATCGACTTTATTGTTTTCGAAAGCAAGAGCAAGATAGCCAAATTCTTTTTCTTCATAAAATAATGGTGTGTAGATGTAAGTGCAATCCGAATGTTCGTAAATATATTCAGGCAATAAATACTTCTTATAATAGGAGCATTCAGGCAGTCGTCTGCCATTTCGGAATGCTAACTGCAATGAAATGTTATTGGTGTTCCTGTTTTCTTCTGGTGAGTCGGCAAGTGCAAGTATCTGACTGGAAACAGAATCCCAGTCTGGATACAGGCAGAGATAAAATTCGCGGCAGTGTTCAATTTTTCTGATATATTGCGCCAACAGTTCGATGCCATCATCCAGTTCTGTAACATGCTGTAAGGCAGTAGACATATTCATGGAATCCAATATGGAATTTTCGAGGGCAGCCATTTGTCTGGATAATTTCTGTACAACCAGTATGGAGTTATTATTGTTCTGCGTGTGACAGCCACAGGAATTGCGAATCTGCAACGAAGAAGTAACGGTCGTTACAGGAATAGCTTCCTGACCATGCAGTCTGCCAATTAGCTTTTCTGCCGCCAACGCACCCAGTTCATAAGTGGGGAAAGAAACCGTAGTAAGCATAGGAGAAACATATTGGCCTTCGATGGTGTTGTCACAGCCGGTAACGGCAATCTGTTCAGGAATTTGATACCCTTCTGTTGATGCAGCCTCCATAAAAGTAAGCGCCATTCTGTCATTGTAACAGACAACAGCATCTGGGATAGAGGATTCACAGAAAAAGTGTAGTGCAGCCAGAATGCTATCATAATTGTAATCGCAGCTATAAACATCGAAAGGATGTAGAGTGTATTGGGCATTTGCTAGAGCTTCTTTGTAATATTTTTCTCTTTGTTCAGAAAAAAAAGGCTCTTCGGTACAGCCTAGATAGCAGATGCGTTTGTAGTGATGTGTTTGAATCAGGTGCTCTGTCAATTGGCGGGTCGTTATGTTGTTTTCTATGGCAACAGTAGGAAAATGGTAACCACTGTTTGCGATTTCTACAATGGGACAGGTACAGGTGGTTTGCAGGTGGTTTAATATTTTCGCCTTCAGCTCTCTGGAAGGATAGCTTCCAGAAACGAAAATAATGCCATCCAGACTATTATAATTGGGAATGCGCAGAATACTTTCTTCGCCGATACCATATGTACCAAGATTTTCACCATCTAAGGAAGTGAAAATTTCGGCAGTGTAACCATATTCGGATGCTTTGTCGATAATTCCCTGACAAACGTTTTTCTGATAATGACCAAATATATGGGAAATAAAAACGCCAATCTTTTGTATATGATACATGAAGAAGTACCTCCTTATTATGAAATATAATTCCCAGATACAGTCTAATGTAAAATAGAAGAATTTACAAGAAAAAAGTCTTGAGAACTTTTCAATAAATTTTGGAAAAGAGGTTGACAAATACACTGTCATGAGTATAATCTAAAGATGGTTAGACACTACTAACTCCAAAAAAAAGAAGTGGCGGTGACAGATATGAATTTAAAAGATGCTTTAGAAGGAAAAGAATATATCATTCAGCAGATAGATACTGAGGATGATGAATTGAATGCTTTCTTATTTTCTCTTGGCTGTTACAGTGGGGAGAAGATTACCGTAGTTTCCCATTTAAACGGAGGCTGTGTGGTATCCATTAAAGATGGCAGATACAACATCGACAATCAGTTGGCGGAGGCAATCGTAATATAGAGCCGGAAGCAATCTGCTGATTGTTTTTACCCATTGGTTAGCTACTACTAACCATAATAGGACAAACAAATCCGAAAGGATTTATATAAGTTTTAAATTACGAGGAGGACATACAAAAATGAGAATCGCATTAACTGGTAACCCGAACTCCGGTAAAACAACAATGTACAATGCCTTAACAGGTCGCAATGAAAAGGTTGGTAACTGGGCGGGGGTAACCGTAGAAAAGAAAGAACATCCTATTAAAAAGGCATATTATGCCGGAGCAGAGCAGCTGATTGCAGTTGACCTTCCGGGTGCCTATTCTATGTCGCCTTTTACAAGTGAAGAAAGCATTACCAGTGCTTATGTCAGAAAAGAGAATCCGGATGTTATTATCAACATCGTGGATGCTACCAATTTAAGTCGAAGTCTTTTCTTCACAACACAGCTTCTGGAACTGGGTATTCCGGTTGTTGTTGCTTTGAATAAGAGTGATGTGAATGAGAAAAAAGAAACCAAGATTGACGAGAAAGCATTATCCGAAATACTAGGATGTCCGGTTGTCAAAACGGTGTCTACTTCTGCCGATGGTCTGAAGGAAGTAATCGAAACAGCAACAGCTAAAGCAAATACACAGCAGAAAGCACCTTATCATCAGGGAGAAATTGACCTGGCAGACAAAAAGGCAGTAGAAGCGGCTGACCGTAAGCGTTTCGAATATGTAAACAAGATTGTCGGCAAGGTGGAAACTCGTAAGATTTTAACCAAAGATAAAAATACCGGGGATAAGATGGATGCAGTTTTAACCAATAAATGGCTGGGCATCCCGATTTTTGCAGTGGTTATGTGGTTTGTGTTCCAGATTTCACAGGCATGGGTAGGTCCTTATATTGCAGATGCTTTAGTTGGCATACTGGAAGGTTTTCAGGAATGGGTAGGAGGCTTGATGGAAAATGCTTCTCCGTTGTTATCAGCGCTTCTTGTTGATGGTATGATTGGCGGTGTAATTGCAGTAGTTGGCTTCCTTCCACTGGTTATGGTAATGTATTTCCTGATTGCGATTCTGGAAGACTGTGGTTATATGTCAAGAGTTGCAGTAGTACTTGACCCGATTTTTAAGAAAGTTGGTCTTTCTGGTAAATCAGTCATTCCGTTTGTAATTGGTATTGGATGTGGTGTGCCTGGTATTATGGCAAGTCGTACCATTCGTAACGAGCGTGAACGCAGAGCAACTGCTATGCTCACACCTTTTATGCCTTGTGGTGCTAAGATTCCGGTTATTTCCCTTTTTGCGGGAGCATTCTTTGATGATGCAGGCTGGGTAAGTACCCTTATGTATTTCACGGGTATTGTTT